>NZ_CAWUDP010000056.1:0-71957 GCF_963920835.1 Scytonema sp. PCC 10023 | reverse complement strand
TTGACACTCTTGCTATGTACGGAGTTTTTTCAAAAATCAAATAGGACTCCTATATTTAGAATTTTGTCCTGATGAACCTGTTGAGCATAACTTGATTCTCGATGAAATTTGTAAAATTGTCCAATCTGATAAATAATAAAGAGGGTGGGTACTGCCCACCTTAAAAAAGTGTATTAAAAAATCTTAATGAGCACCATCTTACATATCACCCAACACGAACAATGGGAACAAGCAAAACTCGTAAAAACGTATCGGGGTGATACCCTCGACTCTGAAGGCTTTATCCACTGTTCAACTCCAACACAAATCATCAAAGTTGCAAATACCTTTTTTCACAATCAAAAGGGATTAGTACTTCTTTATATCGACTCTGACAAAGTGAAACCTGAAATTCGCTATGAAGGAGTTGAGGATAACGAACTATTTCCTCACCTTTATGGTGCTTTGAATATTGATGCTGTCTTTAAAGTCATTGATTTTGAGCATCGTGAAGATGGCTTCTTTGAATTGCCTCATGAAATATAATAAATACTAGGAGATAGCAACTCAAGTCTTTGTAAATTAAAAATATCGAAAACGTAGCTCTCAGAGTTAGTTTGCAGGAGAATTAAGTGGAGCGAGCAGAACACAAGAAAATCAAAAAATAACTCTTAAGGTAAATGTGAAAATCAGAGATATGTTGTAAATTAAACAAAGTTTGAGCTAGCTACTAAAGACAACTATCAACAATTGAATGCTAAAAGTTACCCGCTCTCGGCTACAGCAATATAGCGTTGCTGGACTCTGTGTTGGTGTGGCGCTAGTACTTATGCTGGCGCTAGATCCTTGGCTTGCTATGACTAAGACCCCTTTTTTGCTGTTTTTTGGGGCGGTGATGGTAAGTGCATGGTACAAAGGCTTGAGAGCGGGGCTAGTGTCTACCTTCCTGTCTGTTCTGATTAGCGACTATTTCTTTATACAGCCAATTTATTCGCTGGCGCTCGATCTGCCCAACACTATCAGGCTCGTGCTGTTCGCACTTCAGGGAATCCTCTTTAGTGTGTTATGTGAGGCGCTACGTACTGCCAAGCGACGGGCTGAAGTGAGCTTAGAAAAGCTACAAGCGGCTGAAGTACGGTATCGTCACATTGTGGAGACGGCGGGTGAGGGTATTTGGTTATTTGATGCCCAGTTGCGTACGGAGTATGTTAATCCGCAATTGGCGCAAATGTTGGGCTATAGCGTGGAGGAAATGCTGCAGCGTTCGATTTCCGACTTCATGGATCAAGTAGCTCAGAGTGAAGCACAGCGGTACATAGCCCGATTGAAGCAGGGAATGAGACAGCGATTCGACTTTCAGTTTCGGTGTCGGGATGGCTCTAATCTATGGACGCTGGTTTCAACCACTCCAATTTTGGCTGAATCGGGAGAATTTCAAGGCGGACTCGCTATGGTGAGTAACCTGAGTGAGCGCAAGCAGATTGAAGAATCGCTACAACTCAGAGAAGAACAGTTGCGGTTGTTTGTGGAGCATGCGCCAGCAGCTATTGCTATGCTTGACAAGCAGATGCGATATATTCTTGTGAGCCAACGATGGCTGACAGATTTTCAGTTGCAAGACCAAAACATTATTGATCGCTCTCATTACGAAGTCTTTCCCGAAATTCCTGACTCTTGGCGAGAAATTCATGCTTCGTGTTTGGCTGGGGCGGTTCGGAAATGCGACAAAGAACTATTCCCCCGTGCTGATGGCTCAATTGATTGGGTGAAATGGGAAATCCATCCTTGGCGGAACCGTGCTGATGAAATTGGTGGCATCATTATTTTTACAGAAGTGATCACTGAGCGTGTACAGGCAGAGGAAGCTTTGCAAGCGGCTAACAAGCGCATCACGAAGATTCTTGAAAGCATAACAGAAGCTTTTGTTGCCTTTGATCGTGAGTGGCGCTACACCTACGTGAATCAGGAAGCTGCACGCCTTTTGCAAAAACCAACTGAAGAACTGCTTGGCAAGCAAATATGGAACGATGTTTATCCGGAATTAATTGGCAGTACTTTTTATCAAGAAGCTCATCGAGCGATCGCCGAACAAGTTCCCATTGAGCTTGAGGAGTTCAGTGAGGTATTACACTGCTGGCTGGAAATTAGGGCGTATCCCAGCACTGAAGGGCTTGCAGTTTATTTTCGTGATGTGACTGAACGCAAACGGGCGCAGTCAGCACTTCAACAAAGCGAAGCCAAGTTTAGGCGCTTGTTTGAGTCCAATCTCGTGGGAGTTGCTTTCTGGAATGCAGAAGGCTTCATCACCGATGCCAACGATGCCTACCTGCGTATTGTTGGCTACAGCCGTCAAGAGTTTGATGTTTTAGGCAAAATTAAATGGCACCCACTGACTCCACCAGAGTACAACGATGTGGATAACCGAGCGCTTGAGGAAGCCTTTGCCACCGGAGTTTCCAGTATTTACGAGAAGGAGTACGTCCGACGAGACGGTACACGGGTGCAAGTTGTCCTAGGTATAGCTTTAATGGACGATTCCCAGGTTAATGGAGTTGCATTTGTACTGGACATCAGCGAACGGCAAGCCGCGCTACGCGAACGCAAAAAAGCAGAACTTGAGCGCGATCGCCTTTTGCTGGCTGAACAAAAAGCGCGGGCGAAAGCAGAAGCGGCAAATCGGATGAAGGATGAGTTTCTTGCCGTTCTTTCCCATGAGTTGCGATCGCCATTGAATGCCATGCTTGGTTGGCTAACTCTGTTGCGTACCAGGAAGTTTGACGAAGCAGCCACCGCCCGGGCGCTGGAAACCGTTGAACGCAATGCTAGGGCACAGGCACAATTGGTCGAAGATTTGCTCGATGTTTCCCGCATTATCCAAGGGAAACTGCGCCTGAACGTTCGTGCTGTGGATCTATTGTCGGTCATTGAAGCAGCAATTGATACCGTGTGCCCTGCCGCCCTAGCAAAAAACATCCAACTTCAACCTGTACTTGATCCTGCTGCTGGACCAGTTTTTGGCGATTCAGACCGCTTGCAGCAAATTGTCTGGAATCTGCTATCGAATGCCATTAAATTCACACCCAAGGGCGGACGAGTGCAGATTCGCTTAGAACGTGTCCACTCCTATGTGGAAATTGTTGTGGCTGATACAGGTAAAGGAATAAGCCCTGAATTTCTTCCTTATGTTTTTGACCGCTTTCGTCAGGCTGATAGCTCAATAACTCGCTCTTTTGGCGGTTTGGGATTGGGGTTATCGATTGTGCGTCACTTAGTTGACTTGCATGGTGGTTCAGTTCATGTGGAAAGTTTGGGAGAAGGACAGGGAACAACGTTTACTGTAAAGCTACCGATAAGTCCTGTCAGCACCAAAACACAAGAACCGGAACGGGTACATCCTACCGTAGGAGCAAACGTCTGACTCACGCTTTGATATTCTCATTAGTGATATTGGTATGCCAGAACAGGATGGCTACGCGCTGTTGCGACGGGTGAGAGCGCTTGAATCAAATCAAGGTGGACGGATTCCGGCTGTTGCACTAACTGCTTATGCTAGGGCAGAGGATCGCAAGGCAGCTCTTTTAGCAGGGTTTCAATCTCATGTTGCGAAACCTGTTGAACCGGGAGAACTGATTGCGGTGATTGCAAATCTGACTGGGCGAACTATGAGGATTGAATGAACCGCAGAGGCGCAGAGGACACAGAGGAGGAGAGATGGAAAATAAGGGGTTTGATGTGGGGGAGTATGTGGATTTGATGGCTTTGTTGTTGGATCTGCAATTGAGGGATGAGTATCGAGATGGGGTGGTGGCTAATTTTGAGAGAATTAAGGCGATCGCCCAAGTTGTAAATGAGTTTCCTTTGCCTGAGAATGTTGAAGCTGCACCTACGTTTGAACCATGAATTTAGAACAAGCTGATGCAGTAGCAATAGCGACGGCTGTGCGAGAAGGTAAAGTGAGTGCGGTGGAAGTTGCCAAAGCTGCTTTACAAAGAATTGCTGCCAGAGATAATGAATTCAATTGTTTTACAACTGTAACTGCTGAAACTGCTTTGGCAGATGCAGAAAGAATTGATGGGGAAATTGCCCAAGGTAAAAATCCTGGTTTATTGGCTGGTGTACCTTTCGCTGTTAAAAACCTTTTCGATATCGCGGGGTTAACAACTCTTGCGGGCGCAAAAATCAACGCCGAAAACCCGCCAGCAAGTCAGGATGCAACAGCAGTCGCAAGGTTGAAACAAGCGGGAGCAGTTCTTGTAGGCGCTTTAAATATGGATGAATACGCCTATGGGTTCGTGACGGAAAACTCACATTATGGTATGAGCCATAATCCCCATGATTTAAACCGGGTTGCTGGTGGTTCATCGGGTGGTTCGGCGGCGGCTATTGCAGCTGGTTTGGTTCCGCTAACGCTGGGTTCTGATACGAATGGTTCGATTCGTGTCCCTGCAGCTTTATGTGGTGTTTTTGGTTTGAAACCAACTTATGGGCGGTTGTCTCGTGCTGGAGTAGCATTATTTTCCAGCAGTTTAGACCATGTTGGACCATTTGCCCGTTCGGTGCGAGATATTGCTACGGCGTTTGATGTGCTTCAAGGGGAAGATGAACGAGATCCAGTTTGTACAAAGCGTCGTCCTGTAGAGACGCGCCATGGCGCGTCTCTACAAAATCAGGGCGCGTCTCTACAAAATATCGATGGTATAAGAATTGCCATTGCCGGTGATTATTTCCTAAAAGGCGCAAGTGCTGAAGCATTGGAAGCAGTGCAAAAGGTTGCTGATGCTTTGGATGTAACCGAGTATGTCACAATACCCGAAGCACATCGCGCTAGGGCTGCGGCGTTTGTGATCACAGCTTGTGAGGGGGCAAATTTACATTTGGAGAAACTGCGATCGCGTCCCCAAGATTTTGATCCAGCGACACGCGATCGCTTTCTTGCCGGTGCCTTGATACCGAGTAACTGGTACATTCAGGCACAACGTTTTAGAAGATGGTATAGAGATAAAATCCAAGAAATCTTTCAAAAGGTAGATGTTATTCTTGCCCCAACCACACCAATTTCTGCGCCGCTTCTTGGTCAACAAACAATGATTTTAGATGGTGAGGAAATTCTCGTTCGTCCCCATCTAGGGTTATTTACTCAACCATTATCTTTTATCGGCTTGCCTGTTTTGTCAGTACCAATTCAACGCCCAAATACTCTACCTTTAGGGGTACAGTTGATAGCTGCGCCTTACAACGAAGCGGTGATACTACGAGTTGCAGCTGTGTTGGAGACTAAGGGTGTAGTATCAGCACCAGTCCTATAATACAAAATGTGTAGATTGCGTTGCTTATTGAGTTAGAAGACTGAATTAGCCGATTTTTGCAAATAATGTTAGTTTGTTCAATTGCTAAGATATTAACAACCTTGCCAAGAAAGTTAAAAAAAAGTAATTATGTTACTTAAATAGTAGAAAAGACTAAGCTCAGTAAAAAAACCACACTGCTAGTGAGTCATTCGGGTATTATGCACAGTTAAGCACGATCAACTATTCCACCAAACCATGCTTAATCGCAAACCGGACTAATTCTGCTCGGTTGTTGGTTTCTGTTTTTCTCAATAAACTGCTAACATACTTTTCCACAGTCCTGGGACTAAGGTGCAACTGCTGACCCATTTCAGCATTAGAAAGACCATGAGTTAAAAGTTCTAAGACTTCTTGCTCTCTTGAGGTCAAGTCAGAGAACATCTGGGATTTTTGAATATCAGTCAACTGGGAGTGATGCGCATCCAACGATTTTGTTGGGGTAGCGCCAGTCCCCCAATTTTCTTGATGAGAAAAACCGTACTGTGATTGAATAATTTGTGCTCGCTCTAAAAGATTGCGAATTGCCGCTGCTAACTCTTCGAGTTCAAAAGGCTTGGGCAAGTATAAATCGCATCCTGACTGGTAGCCTAGAATTCTTTCCTGTGTCTTAGTTCGCGCTGTTAGCAATATAACAGGCAACAAACGGAACCCAGGCTGTTGACGTACCCGCCGTACTAATTCATATCCGTTCATTCGTGGCATGACAATATCAGTGACCATCAAATCAGGATGGTACTCCTCCACCATCGCCAAAGCCTCTTGTCCGTCATCAGCTGTGATTACTGAATAGCCAGACAATTCAAGATAATCGCTGATAGACAGACGAGTGCCCAGGTCGTCATCCACTACAAGGATCGTCAAGGGCATGGACAGTACACCCCTAGCATTTTGGACTAAGAAGTTTGCTTTTGTAAGCACTGTAGGTAAACACAGGTAAGAATAGTACTCTTATGTTTCATACTATGACAGAATTACCAGATGATAACTCCACTAATAGTTGATTTATAAAGTCAATCTTAAATCCCTATTTAAGGTTAACTATGAGTTAAACCCATCATCAACCGACTACACTTTAACGTTTGAGCTAGCTGTATAAGAAGTTACAGTTTTTCCTGACAGTAGCGTTTAATAAAATGTGAGTTGAAAAAATCTAGTACCTTATGGTAGAAATAATCCAAGCATTAAAAAGCCATAAAAAGCTAATGTTGTTACCATTTGCGTCTTTACCATAGCTGCCTTCTTGTACTAGATATATAATTTCGGAAAATCAAAGATTTGACCAATCAGAAACGATAAAAATCTATTTCTTGCGGCTTTGAATCTTGTACCTAAGAGGTAATTCACTCTTATGAGAGTTTTTTCCTTGGCTTGCAAACTAACTATAACTAATATTTCTCTATAACTCCCTTGTTTACTACCGTCTATAGTCATATTTTGTATTTTTCCAGCAACCGTGTTCAACTTTATCTACTTAAGAGAGTTTTGATATCTTTGTGTATGCTTGGGCATACGGTAAAGCCATAAAAGCTTTATATTTTGCATTTGCTCACCGTTGTGTGTTCAAGACTCACCTTAGTTTTACCACACCATAACCCTTGCCATCAAAATCTATCGATAGACAACGCTAGTTGTTCTGGTTAGAGTATCCGTTCACAAATACGAACTCAACACATTGGCTGCTGCACCCGTTGCAGATGTAGTTGCGCTACCTTGTGCGATTGCTGTTGTTACTTGTTATTGGTAGATTCACGTCTAATAAGGCTTGACTACATTACGCATAGCGCAATTTTTCTTTGATAGGCAGCCCCTGAAAATATACTCCTTTCGCCACATTAAATAACCTGTAGCGTTGCTATACGGATTTTACCCAATGCCCGCGATCGCTTTGCCAAGACCTAGAATAATAATATACATAATTCATACTAGTCATTGAAAATTTCGGTATCAATTAATGTCAAGCTCTTGTTAAAAAAATGTCACACTTGGACTATGAAGATGTACTAAAAGGTTTAAACTTTTTGATCACAGCGTATAATAATATGGGTTGCTTGGAAAAGTTACAACATGATTCCAGAGTGAAGCTTATTTGATTTCGTCAGCAAATCAAATAATACTAAGTATAAACACTCAATTATTTTTTGAGAAGAAATTTGTGCTTGGCATCTCCCCATCTTTAACGATAGGTGTGTTATAGTCTCACCAAAATGAGAAAAAAGCTAAATTAAATAGCTAAAAACATTATTAAACTTACTTATATTTCTTCAAGAAGAATAAGTTTTTTGACTTTGTGTTGTAAAATTAATTTATAATTCCGAAAACCAAGGCTTAAAAAAATGGTTTGTAAACCATAGTCGCGGTCATTACTAGCAAGCCTGTAAAAAGGTCAAAGGTCAAGTCCACGATTTGTTAAATTTGCTGAAAATAGCGGTTTAAAGTGGCTAAAAGCTTCAAAGCTCATAAAGTTTTGATAAATAGGATGGGCTACATCCTTTCTTTACGCCCGGGGACTGTTGGAGCCGACTCCCTTGAATGAAGCGGGAAGCAGACCCTCTAAAGGAAACTTTAGTTGAATGATAAACTTTAAACAAGTTTAATAATGTTCTGTGTAGCAGTGATATCCTTTTTATGTTAATCAGACTGGAAAAACTTTCATGGGTAAAACTTTTATATTCTAAGGCTTTGAGAGTATTTGTTAATTCGCCAAACGACAAAACTATCTAGAAGCTGTAATATATATAAAGCAAGCATACCGATAATAGCTTGACTGTTCCCATCTGGTAGCATTGATAGAACCCGCAAAGTGGATCACTTATGGGTAAAAAGCAGGCATTTGACCCACCACATCTATAATTGAATTTGATTTGTCATTCAAAGCACGCGTGGACAATAGATTATGACAGGAAAAGGACAGGGATTTGGTTTTGGCTTGGGAAAAATGAAAGAACTGGCTGAAGCCTTTAAAAAAGCGCAGCAAGTTCAAGAAGGCGCAAAGCGGCTCCAAGAAGAATTGGAGCAAATGGAGATTCAAGGAGAGGCTGGTGGTGGTTTAGTTAAGGTCGTTGTTAGCGGTAACCAAGAACCTCGGCGGGTGGAAATTTCTCCTGATGCTTTAAACGAAGGAGCAGAAGTCCTTTCTGATCTCGTAACGGCAGCAATGAAAGACGCCTACAACAAGTCCACTACAGCAATGCGCGAACGCATGGAAGAATTGACCAGTGGACTGGAGCTTCCCGGTTTTTAGTCAACACTTCAACAGTCAAGAGTCAAAATTGCCTAGACTATGGACTGTAGACTATTGACTATAGACGAATAGAAAGCCCAATACATATGCCTTACAAGCTGCTGTTTGTCTGCCTAGGGAACATCTGCCGCTCGCCAGCGGCAGAAAACATTATGAACTATCTGATCGAGCAGGGTGAATTGAGCGAACGCATTGTCTGCGACTCTGCTGGAACATCGAGTTATCACATTGGTAGCCCACCTGATCGGCGTATGAGTGCTGCAGCGTTTCAAAAACTGCAAATAAAATTGCGTGGTCAAGCACGCCAATTCCAAAAGTCTGACTTTGAGAACTTTGATTTAATTTTGGCGATGGATCGAGAAAATTATCAAAACATCCTGTATCTTGATCCAACGGGAAAATATAACCACAAAGTACACTTAATATGTGATTTCTGCTCTAGGCACAATCTCAAGGAAGTTCCAGACCCTTACTATGGTGGGACAGAGGGATTTCATCTAGTTATTGACCTACTTATCGATGCTTGTGAAGGTCTGCTAAACAGCTTAACGAATTCGCGGAAGTCCCCACCCTGAACGTACCCGTAGGGTGGGGATTACTGCAGACGGCGACGATTGCATCTTTGACCAACAATAGCCGCAGGCTGTTGAGGGAAAAGATGTATGAGGAGTCGTCAAATATCTGGCTGTCTTACTGAAAATAGTATATAGTAGTAACAGGTCGATATTTTGTAGAAGTTGAGATGAGACGACAAGCCGTAATAGTCAGGTTGTACCCCACTGACGAGCAAGTTCAAATACTTGCACAACACTTTGGTTGTGCGCGTTGGTGGTGGAATTATGGGTTGAATAAATGCATTGAAACCTATAAGGAAACTGGCAAGGGCTTGTCTCAATCTGGACTTAACTCTTTATTGCCAGCGCTCAAAAAAGACAAAGAGACTGAATGGTTAGGAGAGTGTTATTCACAAGTTCTACAATCTGTGAGCCTCAATCTTAGTCGTGCATATCAAAACTTTTTTGAAGGTAGAGCAAAATATCCAAGGTTCAAGTCAAAACATCAGCGTCAATCAATCCAGTACCCACAGAAGGTAAAACAGGTTGATGATTGTTTGAAGTTTCCAGGTAAGTTAGGGGGAGTAAAAGCAAAAATACATCGCCTGCTTGATGGAACTATCAAAACTGTCACTGTTAGCAAATGCCCTTCAGGCAAGTATTATGCTTCTGTGTTGATGGAATATGAGGGCGATTATCCAGCGTCCAGCACAGACGGTAAGGTTGTAGGAATTGACTTGGGTATCAAGGATTTTGCAATTACTTATGATGGCGAGAAAGTTTCCAAGTATCCAAACCCAAAACACGCTTGCAAATATGAAAAAAAGCTAGCCAAAAAACAGCGTATTGCTGCACGTAAAGTCAAAGGTAGCAATCGTCGTAGAAAGGCAACAAAGATTGTAGCTAGGGTGTACGAACAAGTTAGCAATGTCCGTCAAGACTACTTACACAAACTATCTAGAAAGATAGTTGGTAACAATCAAGTCGTAGTAGTTGAAAACTTAAACGTCAAGGGCATGGTACGTAACCACAAACTAGCGAAAGCAATATCTGATACAGGTTGGGGAACTTTTGTCAATTTCTTGTCCTACAAGCTAGAGCGGAATGGCGGGACGTTGATAGAAATAAACCGATGGTTCCCTAGCTCCAAACTTTGCTCTAATTGTCATTACCAAATCAACGAGTTGCCGTTAGATGCCAGGGCTTGGACTTGTCCTAGTTGCGGTACTCATCATGATAGAGATGGTAATGCAGCAATGAATATTAGAGCAGAAGGTATCAGAATGCTGTCCTCCTCTGGGACGGGGGAGGTCAACGCCAATGGAGAGGAAGTAAGACCAATTCGAGGGCGTAAGCCTAAGATGCGGCATTCCTCTATGAAGTTGGAAGCCCAACCTTCAAGCAAAGCTAAGGTTGGGTAGTTCACCAGAACCTGGTATTATTCAAGCAGCAGCTTGAAACTCTCCCATCATTTTTACTTCTGGTTCTAATACAACAGACCAACGTTCTTGTACCTGATGCTGGACATGACGGATGAGATTGAAAATATCCCAAGCACTAGCCCCACCACAGTTGACGATAAAATTAGCATGGCGTTGTGCAACTTGCGCTTTGCCAATTTGGTAGCCTTTCAAACCCGTTTGTTCAATTAACCAACCTGCGGCGTAAGGTTTGGGATTACGGAACACGCTGCCACAACTGGGCAGGTGATAAGGTTGAGTATTCAATCGATGCTGTTTGTGCTGTTTAGTAGCTGCCAAAACTTGGGCTGGGTCTGCCCCAGGTTGAAGTTGAAAAGTGGCTTGGGTGACAATGCGATCGCTTCCTTGCAGAATCGAGGTACGATATTTGTAGCTCAACTGTTCCTGGCTAACAGTTTCCAAAGTACCATTAGGTAAAAGTACCTCAGCACTAACTAATATATCTGCGATACAACTATTATGTGCCCCTGCATTCATAACTACAGCACCCCCAATCGTTCCAGGGATACCAACAGCCCACTCGAATCCTTGCCATCCTAGCTCTGCTGCTTGCCATGCAATAGCTGGAATTGGTTCTCCTGCTGCTACAGTTAATCGACCTGTTTGGGGATCGAAATGACTATGGCGCAGGTGGCGAGTCACAATCACTAAACCAGAGATCCCACAATCACTTACGAGCAAGTTAGAACCGGAGCCTAGTATTGTTACGGGCATTTCATGCATTCTCGCATACTGAATACTGGCTTGCATAGCCTCTAGATTTCGAGGAGCAACACACCACTGAGCAGGCCCACCAACCCTGTAAGAAGTATATGCTGCCAGAGAGACTTGGGATTTAATAACGCAATCAGTACCGGGTAAATAAATTTCCTTAGTTTCGATGGAATTATTAGATGTTAGTTGTCTGGTGTTTGTCATGCCAGAAACTTTGCAGACATTAGCAACTGCCTGGGAGATAGTCATATTTTCTAGAATGAGCTAAATTTTGATGTTTATATGTCGTAAAAATACGACAACAGCGAGAAGCAATGTAACTATTGCTAGACGGACGCTATGCCCTTGAGGGAAATAATCTTGCATAAAGCAGAACTCCCTCTTATTGCGTAAGTTATCTTCCTTAAGAAGTCGCTTGAACTGGCGGGCATAGTGTCGCCATGACTTCGGGAATCACTTGATTGAGATTCCCTGCTCCCAGAAACAGTGCTAAATCTCCACGGTGCAGAGTGTGCTGCAAGTAGTTGCTAACTAAGGCTATTGGTTGGTATATCACCTGTGAGTGCTGCTTAGCTACTTCACTAGCTAGTTTTTCACCACTGACTAGCCCCAGATCTGGCTCGCCTGCACTGTAAATATCAGTGAGGACAACTAAATCAGCATGACTAAACGATTGAGCAAATTCCTCCAGAAAGGTGAGTGTGCGGCTATAGCGATGGGGTTGGAAGATGGCAACGACTCTCTGGTGCGATCTTGCCTGTAGGCGTGCAGCAGCGAGAGTAGCGCGAATTTCACTCGGGTGATGGGCGTAGTCGTCAATAAAAGTGATGCCATTAGCTTCACCCCGAAATTCAAAACGTCGTCTTGCGCCTTCAAAGCTAGCAAGACCCTTTGCAATTTCTCCAAATTCTAACCCCAAAATCCGACCAACCGCCACTGCTGATAAAGCATTGCTGAGGTTGTGCTTACCTAGTAAGCGCAAATTTAACACGCCCAAAGCCTTGCCTCTTTCCCAAACAAGAGCTGTGGTGCCATCGGCTCTATAGTCTACGTTGGTGACGCTATAGTCAGCGCCAGTCTCAGGATACAAGCTGTAGGTAATCGTGGGTTGTAAGCGATCGCGTACCGTAGCGCAATCAATGCTGCCTATCAAAGTTTTACAGCCTTTGGCAAATGTCTGAAAAGTTTGAACCACTTCCTCTAACGTGTCGTAGTGGTCAGGGTGGTCTAATTCTATGTTGGTGATAATGCCTATTTCGGGAGTATGTTTGACCAGCGATCCATCCGATTCATCTGCTTCTGCCACTAAATATCGACTTTGCCCGATTCGGGCATTGCCTGACCAAGCATTAACTTCTCCACCTACTAAAATCGTTGGATCAACACCTGCTTGGAGTAGCATATAGCCAATCATACTACTCGTTGTCGTTTTACCGTGGGTTCCTGCTACAGCAATGCTGTGATATTCAGCGATTAACGCTGCTAGTACATCAGATCGATGGAATATTGGGCAACCCAATTCTAATGCAGCTTTGTACTCTAAATTAGTTGTGTTAATTGCTGTCGAACAAATGACTTGAGGTAGTTTTGCTTGCTCAAAAGTCGGTAATTCTTCTTGAGTGTTTACTACTATTCCATTAGGCTGAGAAAAGGAACGAAAGAACTCGATATTACTTGCCTCTTGCTTGCCAAAAATATGAGTTCCGATAGATTCTAATTGTCGGGTAATCTGGTTAAGACGAATATCCGATCCGGATACTGGCAGATTGCGCTTTGCTAGCACATACGCTAGAGCAGACATACCTATACCGCCAATACCAATGAAATGGAATGGTCTACCACTAAAGTCTACAGTATTTTTCATCGATTTTTCCTCTATCACCACACCACAGAATCATCCTAAATGACACGCGTATCATAACAGGAATTCAATTTTTACCGATACCACCTCTGTATACTTTTCATGATTGATAAGTTGATTTTTTCGCTCTTGTTTTTTCATTCAAATCGATTTTACCCTTGTTAGTGATTTTTTCTCTTTCTGAACAGATATATTATGTTTATTCGGAATATTTCTGCCAGATCGGGAAACAAATCATTGTAACTGAAAATACATATTTTTGGCTCATTTGCTACAACTTGCTACAATGGTAAATTGCTAGATAAAATTCTTTTCAATTGCATAAAGCTTGGACGTGAGTGGATGCAACGATTGGCAATTTTTGGTGGCACTTTTGATCCAATTCATTGGGGACACCTTGTGTTAGCACAGACAGCATTGCATCAAGTACCTCTAGAACAAGTCATTTGGGTGCCTTCACAAAATCCTCCTCATAAACAGGCGGCTTTATTTGAACATCGAGTCGAGATGGTGCAACGAGCGATCGCAGACAACCCGGGATTTACTGTATCACTCGTTGAAAAAAACCGTGGAGCTTCTTATGCGATCGACACCCTGATAGACTTGTCTGCTGACTACCCCAATACTCATTGGTACTGGATTGTTGGTTTGGATACATTTCAAACCTTACCTCGTTGGTATCGTGGACAAGAATTAGCACAATTATGTGATTGGTTAATTGCACCCCGACTCCCAGGTGGTGAGAATATAGCTCAAAGTGAGTTAATCTGCAAGGAAGTGGAACAAAAACTGACACAACAGACAGTCAGCATACAGTGGCACTTATTGCATATCCCTTTAGTAGGGCTTTCGTCAAGTCTCATTCGTAACCTTTGCCGCGAACGCCAATCAATTCGCTATCTAGTCCCAGAATCAGTCAGGCTTTATATTGAGGATCACAACCTGTATACAAACGGGTAGGAAGAAAATATTTCTTTTTTTGAGAATCTAACACTTTATAGTTATAAATACTCCCCCCTTTGCGGTATGATCTGGGTCATCAGTAGCATTTTGTAAGGTCTAAATATACAGAGGGCAAGACGCTGTGATTAGAGTTGCAATTAACGGTTTCGGGCGCATCGGGCGTAACTTTGCACGTTGTTGGTTAACTAGAGAAAATAGTAATATCGACCTTGTCGCTATTAACGACACATCCGACCCTAGAACCAACGCTCACTTGCTGAAGTATGACTCGATGCTAGGGAAGTTAAAGAATGATGACATTAGTGCCGATGATAACTCTATCATCGTTAACGGTAAGACCATTAAGTGTGTCTCTGACCGCAACCCAGAAAACTTGCCCTGGAAAGACTGGGAAATTGACCTAATTATCGAAGCAACAGGGGTTTTCACTTCCAAAGAAGGGGCAACGAAGCACATCAACGCTGGTGCTAAGAAGGTGCTGATCACGGCACCTGGCAAGAACGAAGATGGGACTTTTGTGGTTGGCGTGAATCATCACGACTATGACCACGAAAAACACAACATCATCAGTAACGCTAGCTGTACAACCAACTGCTTGGCTCCCATTGCTAAGGTGTTGCACGAGAAATTCGGCATCATCAAAGGCACGATGACCACCACTCACAGCTACACTGGTGACCAACGCCTGCTAGACGCGTCTCACCGCGATGTACGGCGGGCACGTGCAGCAGCGATCAATATTGTGCCTACCTCCACTGGTGCGGCAAAAGCTGTAGCGTTGGTACTACCAGATCTCAAAGGCAAGCTGAATGGCGTGGCGTTGCGCGTACCCACCCCAAACGTTTCGATGGTGGATTTCGTCATACAGGTTGAAAGACCCACTATTACTGAGGAAGTCAACCAAGCCCTTAAAGAAGCCTCTCAAGGTGAACTTAAAGGCATTTTGGACTACAGCGAACTACCCCTGGTTTCATCCGATTATCAAGGTACTGATGCCTCTTCGGTTGTCGATGCCAACTTGACGTTTGTCATGGGTGGCGACTTGGTCAAAGTCATGGCTTGGTATGACAACGAGTGGGGCTACAGCCAACGAGTTCTTGACTTGGCAGAGTTAGTCGCCGAAAAATGGGTTAAATAGTCAACAGTCATTAGAGTCTTTGACTAATGACTAATGACTATTGACTAATGATCAAAATGTTGAAATCCCCGACCAAGTAGTAAATCTTGATCGGGGTATTCTTGTGTTGGATCATGCAAAATTACTCTTGACTCACCTCTAATTGTGCCGACAACAGCCGCGCCGTTGCCTATCTGTTGCACAAAAGCATAAGCTGGTTCTTTTGGCAAGCACAGTACTAACTCAAAGTCTTCGCCACCATATAGAGCATATTCCAGTGCTTGTTCTTTTGTCAGCCAGTGATTGAATGGTGTTGGTAAAGGAATTGAAATGCGTTCAACTACAGCACCAACACCACTAGCACGGCAAATTTGCACCACAGCATCTGCTAAGCCATCACTGCTATCCATACCAGCTATACGGATTTGGGATGGTAAAAAAGACGCGTCATGGTACGTCTCTAGAATTTCCCAGAGAATTGGTAAGACGTCTAGTCGGGGTAATGGTCTTTGGTGCGCCTGGATCAATGTTGCGCGATCGCTCTCACTCAGGTTTTGCCCTAATTCGCGATGCAGCAGTAATTTTAAGCCCGCAGATGAAGCCCCATGAACACCTGTGACAACTATGACATCTCCCACTTTCGCGCTGTTGCGGCGAATGACACGTAACGGATCAACTTGACCAAAAGCGGAAATAGCTATGATCGTTGTGGGCGATCGCACGATATCACCGCCGACTATTGGCGTATTGTACTGTTGCAGGCATTGTGTCATTCCCTGGTACAATTGCTCTACCCAACTGACGGAAACATCTCCAGGAAGTCCTAGCCCGACAGTAATTCCTAATGGGGAAGCGCCCATTGCTGCTAAATCTGATAAGTTAGCAGCAGCAGACCGCCAACCTACATCTTCCCCAGAAGTCGTAATCTCACTGAAATGAACACCATCAATTAACACATCAGTTGTCACTACCAGAGATTGCCCTGGTTCAGTAGGAACCACAGCTCCATCATCTCCGATAATTTCTGGAGGACAATAGCGTTGTAATCTTTTTAAAAGACCTTGTTCTCCAATATCTCGAATTTGCAAAGAAGATAATTCACTGTTCACAAAAACTTGGCAATTCTCTCTACAGCGGTTTCTAACATGGGTATGTCATGCACCAAGGCAAAGCGGACATATCCTTCTCCAGATTTGCCAAAGCCACCACCGGGTGAGGCGGCTACCCCTGTTTTTTGCACAAGCTGAGTACAAAACTCTACAGAATCTCGGCTCCACGGTTCTGGTAACCTTGCCCAAACATACATTGTTGCCTTGGGAGTCGGAACATACCAGCCAATACGATGCAAAGCACCTACAAAGGCATCTCGACGTTGGCGCAAGGTTTCGACAGTGGCTGTGACCCCACTTTGTGGACCAGTTAAGGCAGCTATAGCGCCGTTTAAAATCCCTCGGTACTGATTAAAATCAATTGCTGCTTTGATTTTACGTAAAGCACGAATCAATTCGGCATTACCGATGGCATAACCAACACGGAAGCCGCCCATATTATAGGACTTCGAGAGGGTAAAAAATTCAATTGAGACGCTTTTATGTGGGTCAGCTTGCAAAATCGAGGGAGCAAGGGATTGGTCTTTGCCCTTCCCTGTTTCCTGAAATACCAAATCCACGTAAGGAAAATCGTGAACTAGGACGAGATTGTGTTGCTGACAAAAAGCTACGGCTTCTTTAAAGAAGGATAAAGGTGCGATCGCTGTGGTAGGATTGTGAGGATAGCTTAAGACCATCATCCGCGACTGTGCTAAGACAGGTGCGGGAATATCGGCAAACACTGGTAAAAAATCGTTTTCTGCCAGCATTGGCATTGCGTAAATTTGCCCGGAGGCGAAGTGAACTCCCCCCATATGCGAGGGGTAACCCGGATCAAGCAACAGGGCATAATCACCTGGGTTGAGGACTGCTAGAGGTAAATGAGCCGTGCCTTCTTGGGAACCAATCAGGGGCAGTACCTCTGTTTCTGGATTGACGCTAATACCGAATTTTTGCTCATACCAGTGGGCGGCTGCTTGGCGAAAGTCTAGGGTACCGTGAAATAGCAAGTAGCCGTGGGTACTTGGGTTGTACAGAGATTGGGCGATCGTCTCGATGACGTGCGCTGGGGGTGGTAGATCCGAAGATCCGAGTGACAAATCAATTAACTCTTGTCCTGCAGCCAAAGCCTTTGCCTTGGCTTTGTCCATATCAAGAAATACATTTGATTGCAGGGGTTGTAAACGCTTGGCAATCTGCATTTTTAGTCCTTTGTCCTTTGTTATAAGTCGTGAGTCATTTGGCATTTGCACAAAGGACTCATGACTGATAACTAATTACTATTTAGATGAGAATCTAACAGGCTGAGGAATTTGTCTTTGCTGATGACTCCTTCAGTGGATACCAAAAGTTTATCTCCTTGAAAGAGTCTGAGGGCAGGTACACCTTCTACCTGGTACTGCTTGACTGTGACCGGGTTAGGATCAACTTCCATTTTTACCACTTTGAGGCGATCGCTGTAGGTAGTGGCTGCCGAGTTTACCAGGGGTGACATTAATTGACAAGGTCCGCACCAGGAAGCCCAAAAGTAAACCAATACCGGTTGATTGGCTTGCAATACTTCCGTTTCAAACTCAGCATCAGTTATGGATATAACACCCTTACTCATGGCTATCTCCATCAGGTGGCATCGTTCATTCGTAGGCACACAAAATACTTTATCCCAATCTGTTGGCAGTCAACTACCTCAATTGAGCGCGATTTGTGCCCAAGTCATAATACTAATGATTTCTAAGTAATCAAGCACTTATGATTTATGAAGCAAAATCCCACAACCGAGTGGCGTGGGATTGGCGCAAAGCTTGTTTGATCAAAAGCCTACATTTGATCCAATTGCTTGCGTAGCGAATCCAACTCGGCATCAACCACTTCATTATTATTTGATTTTGGAGCAGTTGTTTGTTGCGGTAGTTGGGGTTGATTTGGTGAACCGCCAGGTAGCATTTGCGCTTTCAAAGCTGCCAATTCATCATCCACATCGCTACTACCTTCCAACTTGGCAAATTGGGTTTCTAAATCCGCACCTGCTAACTCACCTGCTGATTGCGCGCGGGCTTCTTGCATGAGAACTTTGTCTTCCATACGCTCGAAGGCAGCCATTGCACTGCTGGTATTCATACCACGCACCATGCCTTGGAGTTGCTCTTGAGCTTTGGCGGCTGTAATCCGTGCTTTGAGCATTTCTTTCTTGGTTTTTGCCTCAGAAATTTTGCTTTCAAGCTGGATTAAGTTACGCTTGAGAGTCTCAACCTGAACAGTTTGCTGGTCAAGGCTGGCTTTGAGAGCATTGCCAGTGTCGGTAAAAGTCTTTTTGCGTTCCAGCGCTTGTCTTGCTAAGTTTTCATCGCCTTTTTGCAGTGCCAGTTGAGCATTTCGCTGCCACTTATTAATTTCGTTTTGGGCGTCATTATACTGTTTCTCAGTACGTTTTTGGGCAGCAATTGCCTGTGCAACGCCCTGACGCAGCTGTACCAAGTCTTCCTGCATTTCCAGGATAGCTTGTTCTAGCATTTTTTCCGGGTCTTCGGCTTTATTGACCAGGTCGTTGAGGTTGGCACTCACGACTCGCCTAATGCGATCAAATAATCCCATAACTCTGTTTTTCCTCTTGTGATTTACGCGCCTAGTTGGGCAGTTAGCTTTTTTACTATTTGATAGCTACTTATTTCAATGTAATCGTTCCGGTTTGGATTAGTCCTCCTCACCAGTTCTTATTTTTTAAGATACGCTTGAAATTGAAACATTGCCCAGTCTTCATAAATCTGGAGTTTTCGGTAGCTGTTGTCTTTTTTGTGATTCAGTAGAAAGTTGAGCCTTCATTGCTGCTAGTTCTGCATCAAGCTGATCACCCTCTTCCAAAGAAACAAATTGCTTTTGTAAATCATCTGTACTGGTAATGGAGATCGCTTCTGTTTGAGCCTCGAGCTGCAAAACTTTTTCCTCCATACGCTCAAAGGCTTTGATGTCGTCTATGCTAGAAGTCGCGCCCAACATTTCTTGGAGTTTATATGACGCTTCAGCAGAACGAGCGCGCGCAATATACATATCTTTTTTGGTTTTTGCTTCGGCAATTTTTTGCTCTAGCGTCCGCATATCCTGTTTCAGTCTGGCGACAATACCATTTTGTTGTTCTATTTGAGTGGCAAGTGCTTGTGCCGTTTCTTGGTAGGCATGGCGTTTGGTCAAAGCTTCGCGTGCTAGAGGTTCGTTGCCTTGTTGCAGAGCTAGTTGAGCGCGGCGGTACCATTCTTCTGCTGTAGACTGAGCATGAGCAATTTGTCGTTCAGTGCGCTTTTGGGTAGCGATCGCTTGGGCTACCGCTTGCCGCAATTGCACCAGATTCTCCTGCATCTCCAAGACAGTTTTTTCCAGAATTTTTTCTGGATCTTCTGCACTTACAACCCAACTATTGAGGTTTGCGCGAACCACCCGCATTATACGGTCAATCAGTCCCATGTTAGACCCTCCATTCACGGTTAATTAGGGGTGTAAGGGGTCAAGGGGTTATGGAGAAAATATTTTAAATTATGATTTTTCTTTAATTTCACCTACACCCCGATAGATTCCCTTTCTCCTTTCCACAACTTCTCTTAAGGCTACTGAATTCTAGCTTTCATGCCTTTTGCTTGTAGCTCTTGCAACAATTCTTGTGCTTTCTCTTTGCTCTTGAGGGCACCGAGATAAATGATTTTACCGTCGGGTGATAAATAAGCATCAGGAACGATTTGCCGTGCAGACGCAAAACTGCGATCGCTTTGATTATCTGTGATCACATGATAAAACCCATCTGCTGACGGTTTGATTTGTGTATCCGGCTTTTGTTGAGTATTCGATGCCGTCTGAGTAGGGTTCGTTGTAGAAGGCGGTGGCGAATTCAGTCCTAAAGGTGGTTGCACATTCGGTACTGTGACTCGATTGCTGGGGTTTTGGACACTGACGTCAGGTAATGCTGGTGGTGTTGGTTGGGATTTAGGTTTTAAACTAACGACATCATTTGGATCTCTCACCTCCGCAAACTCGTCAGTCGCTAAATTCGGATACTTCGGTATAGGCGAGAGAGGTGGTTGAGCTACGGTTTTAACATTCTTACCAGCTTCTACGGTATTTTCCGCAGTTGTTGGCGCATTTTGTGTAAACAATCCATTTAAACTAAATTGTGACAAGCTCTTAGGATTAAATGCTACATACCCCAAGGTAAGACTTGCTAATAAGAGTAGTAGCATCGAGCCAATGCCCAAGGGTGATAACAAACTGTCGTTAGAATGACTTGCTTTCTGAGTTTTAGATTCTTCTGTTAAACTTCGCAGTAGTGCTTCAGACGATTCCAAATAGTCATTTGGTTGTTTGTCTGTGTCATCTTGTGATGCAAGATTTTCGCTCTGGCTCTGACTTTGTTCCTTGACTCGTGTAGGCACAATACTGACATTAGGCGCTGGTATAGTTTCCGCTTCGACAGAGTCAGTTGGTGTTGCTTCAGATTGTGGCTGTTGTGTTTTTGAGGAAACTGGTGTATTTGATTGGGGTTGCAACAAAGTGTCGGGTGCTGTCACTGATGCTGACACCTGATGTTGAGTTTCTGCTACAGATTTTGGCGTGTTGATTTTTGTTTCTGGGGTAACAAGAATTTCCTCTTGCCCGACAGTCGGAGTGGAGGTTTTTGGTGTTGCCAACCCAAATTTCTGGAGACTGTCTTCTAGTGATGATTTTGTTGTGTCCCTTATTGGATGAACCCTAGTTAATTGTTGATATTTACTGCTTGTGGAAATGCCTACACGGGGTTGGCTGAATGTTCTATATCCAGTTCGTGTGCGTCGATATCGAGTTAACTCTTGATCGAGTTGTACTTCCAAACTAGCCACTGCTGCTGCTAGTGGTGGTTTCAACCCAGTTTTTTTGGAAGATTTCTCACCCGAATCTACTAGGGGGTTTTGACTCATAGCCTGTCTGCCTTAAACCTAGACTGCCGGATTAATCTAAAATACTAAAAATATATTTGTGCCAATCCTAACGAAAATTATCATCTAAAAATCTTCGGGAGTGTGGAAACCTTGTGTCTTTAGACCAAGGAGGAAACATGACTCGGCGTTATTTTTAGCCGTCAAATGCCTTTAGATACCATTACCGCCTTGGGGTTACTTGAATCGGTGTACTTTTGTGATGTACTTTCAATGGGACAGTTACCATTTCAACTCGTTCACCCCAACGGGAGAGCCAGTTCCCTACGGCGGGAAACCCGCCTTCTCCTAGCGGAGACGCTGCGCGAACAGGACTGGACTCACCTGTACGCATAATGGTTTGCTCCGTAGAGCCTCCCAATAGGGGTTAAGTTAGCTTCTCCCAAGGGGAGACGCTGAGCCCTGCGGGCACGCTGCGCGAACGCGAACGACAATGTTATTAGTCGGCATATCCATTTATACACTGGCTTAACCCATACACCTGTTTAATCTTCTGGTTCTAGAGCCTGGAACTAGCACTCTCCTTCCAGGGTAGGAACTTCAGCACTTGCCAATAACGTAGTACACGCGCGTACTGAGTCTGGTAAGCTAGGGCTTCAACATTTGCTGAAGCCCCTGGATTGAATCCAGGGGTTGCTTACAGATATATTGCATAACTATGCTGCAATTTTTGCCAAGGTTGGCTAGATGTCGTTGAAATCAGTTAATGATATTTTAGAGGTTTTGGAAGCTCAAGCTGAATGGCAAGAGCAACCATTTCAACGCTTGCTCAAGTGTTGGGCTGAAGTTGTAGGACCAGTAGTAGCTGCTCACACGCTACCTTCGTCGATTGAACGCGATGTTTTGCGGGTGGGAACTTCTAGCGCAGCTTGGGCACAGAATTTAACTTTCGAGCGCCAGCGCCTGCTTTTAAAGTTGAATGAAAAGCTGTCAATTGGTTTAGTCGATATTCGTTTTTCTACAGCTCAATGGCGGCGTCCTCAACAGCCTCGGAAGGAACAACAAACAATGTCACTGCGCGAACATCCTAGTTACGTGGGTGATCAGATGAACGTACGCCGTGATCTGACCTCTGCACCCGAGGACGCCAATGCTGCTTTCCAAAATTGGGCTAGAACAGTACAAGCGCGATCGCACGGTTTACCTCTTTGTCCTTTGTGCGACTGTCCCACCCCACCCGGCGAACTTCAGCGTTGGGGTGTTTGTTCTGTCTGTGCTGCTAAGCAATCTTTCACTAAGGGTATAGGGGAATATAGGTGTTGATGGTTAACAGTTAACCGTTATCAGTCAACGTGCTCATCTTATAAGACAATACGGTTCAGTTAAGGGTATTCCAACAAATAAATTATCCAATGAGAGTGGGGTGGGCCGGAAAGCCCACCCAGTTTATAGGACGGGTGCCAATTGGTGGATTCCACAAGAAAAAGTTGGATATTTTTTAAGAAAGGAATTTCCTTAACTTATCAAAATAGATTTGTGATTTGTCCGTAGATATAAAAATTTCTTTGCAAATCACTTCCTCTTACTAAAGATAGAAGATTTTTAGTTCTTTAGAAACTAGCTAATTCACTGTGTCATCACGCTAGCTCTGTCAAAAGTACAGCCTAATTCATTTTAAAAAGTGTCCCTAAAGGCTGAAGTTCAAAGGCTAGTTAAATCGTTATCTTTATTATTAGCTTTGATCCCCATTCAGTTTCAGCCAAAATTTAGTATGCTTAACCTCCTGCAATTAATGTTTCACTTTGTTAACAAAAAAATTGAAAAGTATGACACAAACATAAAGACATTATAAAGTTAATTTTTTCCTTGGGATCGCTATAACCTAGTAGATACACGGGTTTTGGCTGAAATCCACAATTGTGTATAGACGCAAAATAAAAGATGAAAATTAGCCCAAAACGGCACTAAATATGAAACAGATGAAATCACTGACTTCTGCCTGTAAATATTGTCGTTATTACAAGCTAGAAGGGCGTCGTGGCGGGTTCTGCCAACAATTGGGAGCACCAGTGCTGGGTAATTGGAAGGCTTGTTCTTTAGCGCTGCCACCGTTTGCTCCTTCTTGGGAAAATTTGGAAGATGTTTGGGCTTTGCCAAATGCAACACCAGTCTTAGCTTCAGGTTTAAACAAAGCAGCACTTGCTCCTGTGGAGGAAACAGCAACTAGCAGCTGTTCTGAAAAGGCAAAGGTTGAGGCAGTACTAATATAGCCTTTCTTTGTCAAAACAGGAAAAATCAAATCGCTAAAGCACGATTTTAGTCTGGTTTTGAGCTAATTGGTTAATGCCTCTTTTCATTTCAAGTGAAATTAGACTTTTACCTTGTAAAGCGCAAACGTTTCACATTTAACTTTGTGAAAAGGCTGAAATCAGTTATCAGTTGACAGTAAACAGTTATCATCTCATCCAAAAAATGTCTACTAAACTTAACAAATTCATCGGTGAACAAATAAAAAATCTTGTTGAAATCTTTTAACATCAGGTGTGAAAATGAACTGACAACTGATAACTGAAAACTGTTTTAACATTTCTGGCTATTAACAAGACAACACATGAAAAACCGCACCTTTGAGAAAAGGTGCGGTTTTTGTGTTTCTAAGGTAGCCAGGGATATTGACGAAAGTCAGGAGGGCGTTTTTCTAGAAATGCTTGTTTTCCCTCTCTTCCTTCTTCTGTCATGTAATAGAGTAAAGTGGCATTGCCAGCGAGTTCTTGCAAACCCGCTTGCCCATCACAGTCGGCGTTAAATGCTGCTTTCAGACAACGAATGGCGATCGGGCTTTTTTCTAAAATCTCCTGCGCCCACTGGAGACCTTCAGCTTCGAGTTGTTCCACAGGAACAACGCAATTGACTAAACCCATGGACAGTGCTTGCTGTGCATTGTACTGTCGGCAGAGAAACCAAATTTCTCGCGCCTTTTTTTGTCCAACAATACGGGCAAGATAGCTAGCACCAAAACCCCCATCAAAGCTGCCAACTTTAGGACCAGATTGTCCAAAAATGGCGTTATCAGCAGCGATGGTGAGGTCACAAATTAAGTGAAGGACGTGTCCTCCACCAATTGCATACCCAGCGACAAGGGCAATCACTACTTTTGGCATGGAACGAATCAAGCGTTGTAAGTCCAACACATTCAAACGCGGTATGCCATCATCGTCTACATACCCAGCTTGTCCGCGTACGCTTTGGTCGCCTCCAGAACAGAAGGCGTATTTGCCATCAGTGTGTGGACCAGCACCAGTAAATAGAACAACGCCGATACTGGTATCTTCGCGGGCGTCGCAAAAAGCGTTGTACAGTTCAAAAACAGTTTTGGGACGAAAGGCATTGCGTTTGTGGGGACGGTTTATAGTAATTTTTGCAATGCCATCAGCTTTATGATAAAGAATGTCTTCGTAGGTTTTAGCAGTTTGCCAGTTAATTTGCATCGCGAAAGAGTATTTACTTCAGCTTACAAATTCTATCTTTGGTAGGCATATGCATACCTATAATATGTACGGCGATCGCACAGAATTCTATCGTAGGGTGGCATAGCGCTATCTAATATATGTGTCACGATTGCAGTACAAGTCAGAAAAGTTTCTTATGGCACAGACTGAAACTCATAACCACCTGCAAGATGACCTCTTCATCGAACCAGAAAAAGACCGACTAGGATATGCGCCCTTCGCCAAGCATTTGGCAGACAGTATTTGCAAAATGACCGTTACAGAAGGATTCGTGATTGCAGTGTACGGTTCTTGGGGTTCCGGCAAATCGACACTGTTGAACTTTGTAGTTCATTATCTTAAGCAAAAGCCTGATGAGGAGCAACCAATCATCGTTCCCTTTAGTGCTTGGTTGTTTACTGGAAACCAAGACATTACAAGGCGCTTTTTTGACCAATTACATAGCGTTTTAACCTCTGTAACATATGTGCCGAGAGGCTTGAAAGAGCGAATCGCCGGTTTTGCTAAAGTTATTTCTGAAATTCCCTTACCTTACGCTCAAGCTGGCAAGGCAGTAGCAACATTATTTAACGATCAGGAAAAGGAAGCTTCCGAGTTAAAAGAAGAACTTGAACACACAGTGGTGCAGCAGCAGCGGCGAATAGTCGTGGCAATTGACGATATTGATAGGCTTCCCGCAGAGGATATTAAGCAGTTATTTCGCATTTTTAAAGCGATTCCGAATTTTACTAACGTTGTCTATCTTCTCGTTTTTGATAAACAAGTTGTTAGCAAAGCACTTTGCGAAACTAAGGAGGCATCACCAGAAGCATATTTGGAGAAAACTATTCAAGTTGCTTTTGAGTTACCTTCTCCAGATAAAACTTCACTTCGTCGGCTACTTTTTGAAAAACTCGATAGTGTTCTGATTGGCACACCAAAGGACGGCGAGGACGCCAACTCCAGTCAACCGTCTGATGAGACAAGTCCAAGCGCTGAAGAACCAGAACTTCAGCAGGTTCCTGACTTGGAGGAAGCTGATGTGGAAAACCCATCCACGCCGCTGGCTGAGGTATTTGAGCAAACCTACTGGAGCAATGTTTACTTTCAAGGAATAGACCACTTCATTACTAACCTCCGCGACATTGTTCATCTGACTGACACCCTAACAATGACATATCCGGTAGTGAAAGGCGAAGTGAACCCAGTAGATTTTATTGCTTTAGAATCACTGCGAGTTTTTTACCCAATGCTATATGACATAATTCGTAAAAACAAAAACTATTTTGTAGTAAATGTAAATTCTTCCTTAGATGAACTGAAAAAGTTCCATAATTCTTGGCTTGCCCAATTGCAAGATAAAGATAAGCAACCTGTTAAAAATTTGCTCAAAATTATTTTTCCTAAATTACAAGCTGTTTGGGGAAAAAGATATTATGATGAACAACAAGAATTAAAGTGGCGAAGCCAACAGCGTGTATGCTGTTCCGAAATATTTCCTATCTACTTCCGTTTAACTTTATTAGAAGCTGATTTATCTAATACTCAGATTCAAGCTATTATTGCTTCATCTTGTGATACCAAGCTATTTGGAAATAAACTTATAGAATTGTCTGAGCAAATACGTCCTGATGGTACAACTCAAGTTAGGGCATTTTTAGAAAAACTTGAAGATAGCACGCTCAACGAAATTCCAACTGATTGCATTCCCTCAATTGTGGAAGCTTTATTTGATGTAGGAGAAGAACTGTTGCCTTCTGACGATGAACCTCATACCACAATGTTTGATTTTGGTAATGAAATTAGAATTCATCGTATCATCTTACGGTTGTTATGCCGTCTTGATGAAGCTGCACGGTTTGAAGTGTTAAAAACCTCAATGGCTCGAGGAAAAGCATTATCAATAATTACAAAACAATTAGAATATTTAAATGAGCAACAAGGTGAGTACAGTTCAGATATATTTAACCTTCAAGACGAAGACTTGATTAGCACACAACATCTGAAAGAACTGGAAGAAATTGTTGCTAAAAGAAAGCAGGCATAAAATGCGTATTGATATTGAGCCATGCGCTAGCGATCGCTTGTATATAGTTGACCACATGGGCGTTATTATGCTGCATCTGGAGCAAGACAGCCTATTTCCAATATGAGCAGGCACTATTTGTCAAGCTACACTTGACGCTGCTCTGGTCAAGGATGTAAAGTGATACTTGACGACGAACAGACAAAGCTATGAAAAACCGACTGAAAGAACTTCGGCAACTGCGTCAATGGTCACAATCTGACCTAGCTAGAGAATTAGGAGTCAGTCGTCAGGCGGTCAATGGTTTTGAATCCGGCAAGTTTGACCCCAGCCTGGACATGGCTTTCAAAATTGCCAGCTTGTTCAACGTTGCACTTGAAGACGTTTTCATCTATGAGGCGAAGAATTCTATGCAAACACTTGTTGAGCGATTCAAAAATTACTTTGGTTTCGAGTTTGGTTTCGAGAGGTTCACTGAAAAGGCAATCAACGCGGTCAAGTTTGCAAGAAATGAGGCAGCACTTTCGCAGAAATCACAAGTCGAGCCAGAACATTTGCTTGCTGGCTTGTTGGCTGATCCAACGACAACAAGTGCTCGTTTACTTCAAGCAAATGGCTGCCAAGTGAACATCGAAACCAGTGAACATTCTTTTGAATCCCGTGAGAATCTAAAATTTAGTCCCCAGAGTAATTTCGTTCTAGAACTAGCCTTGCAAGTCGTTCGGCTTCAGGGTAAGAAGTCGATTGGGACTGAACATCTTTTGTGGGGTTTACTCCGTCTAGCTGAAACAGACAAGACTACTGTGAGTGAGCTGTTTCAACGATACGAAATTGATCTCGAAGCTCTGAACAATCAACTAGCAGAAACGGTTTAAAGTGTTTTTCCCAAGTTATTTGGTAGTCTTGGGTAACAGTGGTTATCATAGCGGATTTTCTTCCTTGTATCTGGGGCTATTTATTAGGCATTGCTGAATCAAGATATGAATTTATAATTCATGGCTGTGTAGAGACGTGACGCCAGTCGCCTGCGGAGGGAGACCCTCCTGCAGCGCTGGCTCGCCATGGCACGTCTCTACAAGGATTTTGCATCAAACTACAAAAATGTGTACAAACCTAATTCATGACCAAATTCAGCAACGCCATTTATTAATTGTTCGCCTCAAGCCCCTCTTTGCTTGCATACCTAGGGGTTGAGGTGGCGTCTACTCCTCATCGTCATCGGGTGCCAAATCTTCTTCGGTCAATCCCTGCTGGGGTATCGCTGCAATAATCGCATCTATAACCTTGGACACTGGCAAAATTTCGATGTTAAGGCTGGGGTATTTTTGCCCTTTTGGGACGATCGCCCTCTTAAATCCCAGTTTTGCTGCTTCTTTTAACCGCAGTTCCATTTGCGACACTGAACGGACTTGTCCTCCTAGCCCAACTTCCCCAATCAGTACGGTACCAGGATCAACAATTCTGTCGCGGAAACTGGCAACAATTGCGATCGCTATTCCTAAATCCACGGCTGGTTCTTCTACATTCAACCCACCCGCAGACGCAACGTAAGAATCTAACTTCGACATCGGGATACCCACCCGTTTTTCTAACACTGCCAAAATTTGCACTAAGCGGTTGTAATCTATACCTGTGCCTGCACGACGCGGGGATGGGTAGCTGGTGGGACTCACGAGTGCTTGCAACTCAACAACGATTGGGCGTGTTCCTTCGCAAGCAACGACAATCGCAGTACCGGGAGCCGGATCATCACGGTTTCCCAAAAATAGCTCTGAAGGGTTGGGGACTTCTCGCAGCCCGTTGTCTACCATTTCAAAGATGCCGATTTCGTGAGTTGCCCCAAAACGGTTTTTCACTGTCCGTAATAACCGATGAGAGGCAAAGCGATCGCCTTCAAAGTACAACACTGTATCAACTAAGTGTTCCAAAACCTTCGGTCCGGCGATCGCCCCTTCTTTCGTCACGTGTCCCACGATTAACATTGTGATGTCCTCGTGCTTTGCCACCTTCATCAAAGCTGCCGTACATTCGCGCACTTGAGCGACAGAACCGGGTGCAGAGGTTAGAGCCGGAAAGAAAACTGTTTGAATACTATCAATGATTGTCACATTCGGTTTGAGTGAATCCATCTCCCGCAGGATTTCTTCCAAGTCTGTTTCTGGCAAAACATATAAATCGGCACCTATGCCGTCAGCTTCCTCTACTTTGGCTGTTTCTTCGGGAGTTTCTTTTGCTGTTGTACCATTACCATTGCCATCGCCCACTACACTCAAAGGTTTTCCCACCCCCAAACGGGAAGCTCTTAATTTTACCTGTTGTCCTGATTCTTCTCCAGAAACGTAGAGGATGCGGTATCTGTGCGACAGTAGATTCGATACTTGCAACAGCAGTGTAGATTTGCCAATCCCTGGATCGCCACCTATTAGCACCATAGAACCAGGAACAACTCCACCGCCCAGGACTCGATCTAGTTCCTCATAGCCAGAAGCCCAACGTGTGACTTGGCGATCGCTAATCTGGTCAAATGTCAATGAGGCTCGTGGTTTAGCTGGTTTCGTTGCTGCAGGTTTGTTGTTCGTCTGTTGATGCCATCCACTCATTCCGCGACTAGGTATATCGGTTGAGGACTGGATACTAATTTGCTCTTCTAGAGAATTGTAAGTGCCGCAAGCTGCACACTTCCCAAACCATTGGGGGGATTCTGCACCACATTCGTTACAAACGTAATAACTTTTAGGCTTTGCCATTCTTATATTTTATTAAATCTTCTTAATTTTTGCTTAAGTTTTTGAGCAAACTAAAATCCAATAATTGGTAGTAGATGCGGGATTTTTCCAATCAATTTGTGAAATGATATCTTAATAATATGGTATTAAAAATTAATCATGAAAATTTTAGTTAAGGAGCGTTGAGAAACTTGGAAAGTCATAAAGAAAAAATTCTAGTGGTAGATGATGAAGCCAGCATTCGCCGGATTTTAGAAACGCGCCTTTCGATGATTGGCTACGATGTGGTTACGGCTGGTGATGGCGAAGAAGCTTTGGAAACTTTTCGCAAAGCCGATCCTGACTTAGTGGTTCTAGATGTGATGATGCCGAAGCTAGATGGCTACGGCGTGTGTCAAGAATTACGTAAGGAATCAGATGTCCCAATTATTATGTTAACAGCCTTGGGGGATGTGGCTGACCGGATTACGGGTCTGGAGTTGGGTGCTGATGACTACGTCGTTAAACCTTTTTCCCCTAAGGAGTTAGAAGCCCGCATTCGTTCAGTACTGCGGCGGGTAGACAAAACAGGTGCCTCTGGTATTCCCAGTTCTGGAGTGATCCATGTTAGCACGATCAAAATTGATACGAATAAGCGGCAAGTCTATAAAGGCGATGAGCGCATTCGGTTAACGGGCATGGAGTTTAGCTTGCTAGAGTTATTAGTCAGCCGTTCTGGAGAAGCTTTCTCCCGTTCGGAAATTTTGCAGGAAGTTTGGGGATATACACCAGAACGCCATGTAGATACCCGCGTAGTAGATGTGCATATATCGCGTTTACGGGCAAAGTTGGAAGACGATCCAAGTAACCCAGAGTTAATCCTGACAGCAAGGGGGACTGGTTATCTATTCCAACGCATTATTGAACCAGGAGAGGAATAAGCACAAGAGGATAATACAAATCAATGACTAATGACTAAATCCGATCCCAATAAAGTTTTACGGCGTCTACCCATCGTAGTAGGTGGGTTGGGCGCGGTACTTTTGCTGATTAACCGTTTGCTAGCACCAGAATTAACGAACTCCCAAGCGCGTGCAGATGTTCTGGGTGTGATTTTGAGTGCGGTGTTGATTTTAACAGGGTTAATTTGGCAGCAAGTACAACCGCGTTTACCAGAAGCCGTGCAACTCATTGGTGAAGAAGGTTTTGTGCTTGCACCCAATTTACCCCAAGCTGTGAAAACAGAACTAGCTTGGGCATCGCATTTGTTATTAACGAATACGGTGACGCGATCGCTCGTCGTTTTCTATAAAGATAAAGTGTTGTTACGTCGGGGAATTTTAAGCCCTAAGTCGGATGTCGTACCAGGAGCAATCTTAAAACGAGTGCTGGAAAAACAAAAGCCAGTTTATCTGGTAGATTTAAAAGTCTATCCAGGAAGGGTTGAATTTGATTATTTGCCAGAGAATACTCAAGGTGTGATTTGTCAACCAATTGGCCAAGAGGGAGTCCTAATTTTAGGAGCAAATGCTCCTCGCAGCTACACTAAACAAGATGAAAACTGGATTGCGGGAATTGCAGATAAATTAGCTGTTACCCTAAAAGAGGAAATATAGCGCTTTTGCTCTAAATGAAGTAATTATTTATCTGTGTCCATCTGTGGTTCATTATTTCTTTGTGTACCTTATCCAGTTGCAAACCGCTATAAGTAATATTTAGTGGTTAGTGGTTAGTAGTAAAATAAACAATTAACTACTAACCACTAATAAATAACAACTCACAAATAATTATGCAAATTATTTACTGGTTACTTCTTGCCCTAATGGTTGTGGGTATTATTGGCGCTGTAGTTCCTGCGATTCCAGGAGCCAGTTTAATTTTAATTGCAATAATCACTTGGGGATTTATTAGTGGTTCTTTTGCCGCGATAAAAATACCGCTTATTGTGACAATTGTTGTTTTATTACTGAGTATAGGAATTGATTTTTTAGCCAGCTACTTGGGTGCAAGAAAGGCTGGTGCAAGTCAGTGGGGGCAAATTGGTGCAATTGTTGGATTAGTGGTGGGTTTTCTAGGATTATTGCCAACATTGCCTTTTGGTGGTCCATTATTAGGAATGTTACTCGGACCGCTTCTCGGAGCAATTATTGGTGAGTATATTTACCGACGGGATTTGAACTTGGCTATTAAGGCTGGTATTGGAATTGTCGTAGGTACGGTGGTTGGGAATTTGATTCAAGGGTTGTTGGCGATCGCAGCAGTTGTGGTTTTCGTAGTTACAACTTGGCCACAAGTATTTGGCACTTAGAATGAGAGCGAAAATTGCAAAGGCGGGTTTTATCGTTTTCAAGCCTGATTTAACTGATTGCGGCAAGGAGTTCCCACCATACAACAATTCAAAATTATTAATTCAAAATTCACGCAAATAATCTTATTTTTGAAATATAAATTTTGAATCAGGGAATTGTCATGCCAGATACCTGTGTCGGAAGATCCTCGGGAGAGTACTGGCGACTGAATGCCGTTTCCCATAGCAGTGGCTGAAGACTGACTCAAGATTGGGAATGCTCCAAAATATGTCTAGGTCTTTATTGCCCTAGACATAATTTTTCCGCTTTATTACCTAATCCCCAATCCCTAATCCCCAGTCCCCTTTACATATTTTATAGCTTCAGTTGCAACAGCCTCTGCTTGATCATTTGCCAAAGTTTCTAATATGGAATTGGCTTCTGTACCGCCTAAACGGCTTAAGGCTTGCGCCAGTCTATAACGAACTTGCCAATCTGGATCTGTTGCATAGGGAGCTAACAAGGGAATAGCCTGCGTATTTCCCAACTCGCCAAACGAACTTATAGCTGCAGTCTTGACTAAATCATTGTCTGAAGCAAGTGCCTGTGTTAGCAACTCAAAGGCTCTTGGATCGCCCAACTCTCCGAGTGTAGCGATGATGCTGAATTGTACAATCCACTCGTTGGTGGTTTGGTAAGTTTTTTGTAAATCTTCAAAAGCATCATGTAGCTTCAAAGCGCCTAAACAATCTGCTGCTGCGGCTTGCACATCGGCTTCAGGATCATTGAGCAAGCGATCGCGCAATATATTCAAAGATAAGTCTAAATTTTGTCCGCCTAGAGTATCCAACTGACTGACTGCTGAGTACCGCACACGGGAACTGCTATCGTTAACAGCATTTTGAATCAACTCAAAACCACTAGCGGGTTCTAGTTGACGAATTTGATTCACTGCTCGCAAGCGATCGCCTAAATCTTCGGAATTCAGCAGTTGCTTGACAGATTCAGGAGTAATACTCATTTGATGATCCCAGTTTTCAAAAATGTTTTAAAAAAACTTAACAATTCAGACTCACTAGCCACATACTGGACTAATGGCTTATGACTTATAACTCATGACTTATCACCCATCTTGATCGGCTGCCATTGCCCGAATAATGTCACCACGCGTGAGAATACCAATAACTTGGCCCTCGCTGTCAAGGACTGGCAAGCGGTGGACATTGCGATCGTGCATCAGTCTAGCAGCTTCTCTGGCAGTTTTGTCAGGAGTAATGGTGATTGGGTTTTTGCTCATGACTTCGCCAACAGTTTGTCCAAGTGCTTTATGCAGATCGCGTTCATAATCTGCGGGATTTTGTAAATAAATGACGCTATCAAGAAACATGATGTAAGCCGGAGGAGTGACACCAGTTTCTTGCCACATCAAGTCCGTTTCCGAAATAATACCTATTAATTTGCTAGTGTCATCTACAACAGGCAACCCACTTATCCGTCGTTCTGCCAGGATTTTAATCGCTTCCTGTAAAGGACTTTCCGGTCGGACGACAATCGGATCACGGCTCATGATATCGGCAACGGTCTTAGGCATTGGCTTGCTGTCACCTTTTATTAACCTACCTGGGATCATTGTAAAGAATTGCGGGTCTTAACCTGATAGCGTTAATACATTGTTACCAAGAAAGAACTCAGAACTCAGAATACAGAAGTAGTTTTGGGTGATTACCTATCACTCAAATTCAGTTTCACAAAACACTTGTAACAAATCAATACAATTTGCAATTGCTCCCAAGTGAGCAATTTCGTACCCATGAGTGTTTTGTGTAGGAAACGCCAAACAAGCCCCACGAGCAACATGACCAAACTTCATAGCTATTGAAGCATCACTACCAAAACCACTGAGTGTTGCAAGCTGTACTGACATATCCAATTGCTTAGCGCAGTGACGCAGCTGCCCATTTAGCGTTTCATCATAAATCCCATATCCATCTTGAAAAAGTATCACAGGGCTTTTCCCGTCCTCAATTGGGTATTCTGATGAGAGGGGACAAATTTCCAAAGCAATCAAGGCATCTAAGCGCTGGTTTTGAGTAAAGAAAAGTGCTCCAATTGCTCCCACTTCTTCTTTTGCTGACGCTACCAGGTAGACATCGACTGGTGGCTGTTTTACCTTTTCCGCAAGTCCTAGTAGGATAGCAACTGAAGCTTTGTTATCCAAGGTATAACTGGCAATATAGTCGTTTAACCTGATGGGGTGCTTACGATGCTTGCCAATCACCATTCTAGTTCCTGGTCGAATGCCAGCTGCTTCTAATTCAGGAGTTGTACATTTTGTCTCAATCCAAGCATTTTCCCATTTTACAGGAGTGTCTTCCTGCTGGACTTTTTGTGGTGATTCGTGGGAGACGTGGCGGGAACCAAAACTGAGAATACCGCTGACAGTTGCGTTGTCTCCCAGTAAATCCACAACTCCTTCACCATAAACCCACGGAAATGCGCCACCTAGCTTACGAACTTCGACTCGACCGTTGTCGCCTACTGTTTTTACAATTGCACCTATTTCATCTTTATGAGCGGTGATAGCGATTTGTCTTGTTGGATCTAACCCTGGAATTTTAGCAATGATATTGTCAGCGCGATCGCACCAAACTTCGACTCCCAACGCTGCAAATTGTTGCATCAAGAATTGGTTAATTTCTGCTTCTACACCACTAGGAGAATGGTGCATAACCAATTCTTCAATTTTTTTGAATAAGTCTTCGTAATTCCACATTGTTAGTTTAATTTTAACCAAAAATATATCTTTTTTTATCTAATCAATCATATATCAAGACTGGATTGTGCAAACTTTATATAAAAACAAAGCCGTCATTCATGAGAATCACGGCTGACTTGGATGACTTAGTTAATAAACAGATTTATCTTTCAACGACTGCACGGCATGAGTGTTTGCTAACGACTTGACTTGCTAGTGGAGTGAGGGCTAAGTTTTTTTGTTTGCGCTTAAGCATTGCTGCTGCACCCAAAGCACCAAGCCCCAACAGACCTAATGTTGCAGAGGATTCAGGGACAGACTTAGCTCTAATTGAGGCTAACGCTGTTTCTGCTACAAGCTTATGAACTGGTGAAGTGGGATGAACAGAATCAAAGAACAAGAACTCGTTCGGGTTATTACATACACTTATGATTACACCTTGCACAAGATCACCTACCACACAAGGTGCGGTAACATTTGTGAAACCGAATTCACTCGGATTAGCTAGCAGCCTATTAAATAGGGAATCAACATCAACGGAGATAATATTGACGCCAGGGGTATTACTTAATTGACCCAGACCAGCTGCCAATGCCGCGTTATGATTGTTTGTTAAAGTCGTGAAAGCGTTAGCATTTCCCGTCGCCGACACCAAAGGAGTCTTGCCTAAATCTGGCAAGTTAAATACCAAAATATTTTTTGCGCCTGCTTGGGCAAGTAACCCTACTGAATTTGATACATTCTTGACTGTTTGATTGACGTCAGGGCTCTGAGTAAACAAGTAATCGTTCGCACCTGACCACACAGCATAAAGACCGTTTGGGTCAACCTTCTGATTGTTTGTTAGGAACGGTTGCGTAAACGAGCCGACTTGTTCCAGTACTCCTGGAACACCGGGAACATTAAAGAAGTTTCCTTGACCAGACAAAGAACCACCAAAGGCATAGTTAACGCCTTCCGGAGGAGTCGTTCTGAGCTGAACGATTAAATCAGTAATTGGGGTAGGGGGTAATCCTAAGTTGTCTCCGAGATAGTCCACCCAAATCTTGTCATTGGAAAAACGTCCTTGAAAGTAGGGCGGTGGGGGAATCGGACCTGTTGGTAAGCCCTGGGTGACGTTGAATAAGTTGCCAGTGTCTGACAGGCTGTCACCAAAGATCACAAACTGACTAAAATCAGCAGCTAAAGCTTTTAGTGGCACAGTCAAAGAGAAGAGGACGAATCCTGCTGTCACGAGTTCTTTTTTCATCTCAAAGCCTCCGGGAGTGTGGAAACCGCGTACACTACAGCCACGCGGAGGAAACACGACTCGGCAATTTTAATTGCCGTCAACATTAGCGCCTTGGGGTTACTCAATACCGTGTAGTATTGCAATCTACGCATCTGCGGGCAATTACGAACTGATATCTTTCAACGCCAGATACCTAGGTCGGGAAACCCTCCTGCAGTACTGGCTCCCCTGTACGCACCCTGGGTTTTGCTCGAATAAGCCTCCCTTGCGGGGTTAAGTTAGGTGAGTGCTAGCTCCTGCGGAGCCGCTACGCGTAAGTCCTTACGGACAGGCTGCGCCAACACGAAATGTGGGCTTTGCGCTTACGCACACGCTCTTGCAACGACAATGTTATTGGTCGGTAGTATCACGCGCGACACTGGCTTAACCCAATAAACCTGTTTAATCCTTCGGTTCTTGAGCTTGGAACTAGCACTCTCCTCCAAGGTAGGAACTTGAACACTTACCAATAACGTAGTACCCGAAGGTACATGAGTCTGGTCAACTAATCCGCTTAGGTTTGAGGCGATGATCGCCCCCTCACCGTAGGGCAGGGGTATTGACACTTACTCTGGCTTTGTGTAATTTTTTATTACGTCTGACATTTAATCAATGGCGATCGCTCTGGTTTGGCTACAACTTTAAGTTTGTACGTACGGCTTTTGGGTTCGCTGTTGCCAACCCATTTAACATCTTATTCGACATATTCAGGGTGTATAACAATTGATCATACTATTTTATTCAACTTTATCTATTTAGATAGATGCATTAACTGTGGTTAATACTAAAGTTGTAAATATAGTATTTTATGTCTATAGGTAGATGCTTAAAATTTCTTGTAAAACATAATTTTAACGGCATTTAACTTATTTTTAAGTTATTAGTGTAGGAAAACTTTGTACAAACTTACTTTTAATTTGATAGTTCCAAAGTTTGTATGAAAAACTGTAAATTAGCAGTAGTTGAAAAGACAAGTATTCGTACTACTGTTAAAATCAACATCGTGACATGTATTAAAAAAATATGTGTATTAAATAAAGTGATTATAAATTTTCTATGAAGATTAGATTGAGGGTGAAACAAAATTGACAAAATGTATAAGGATTGATATTGGAGATACCAAATCATTAAGTAAACAACTTCAGGTAGTGCTGTATGTTTGAAATTAACTTCTAAGTTGTTTCAGAGCGACAGTCGTCTCCTGAATAAGTATGAACAACTGAATTCAGGCTGATGCAACAAGAAGAGATTGCGTTCATGCTTGAAGTCTCCCCCCATTTGATTTCAGTTATTAAACAGGTTTCAAATCTCTCTGTAAGCTTCACTCAAACCAACTCAGGATTTTGAGGTTAAGTGAGTTATTCGTTTGGCAAATTGGCAAAGTTCATTAAAACTATTAAGCCATATTGTTAGGTGGCCAAAAAGTTCCTGTGATTTTTGAGAAAAATCTCAAAAGTTGAAGTGCTAGTATAAAATCTAACTAGTGCTAAAAACAAAAGACAAAAGCTTTGAATTCTTAAATGAAACAGTGAACTTGTCACTGTTTGTAATGGCTTTGCCAAGCACTGATTGTTTATCATGGACACAAAAACCATGCTATTTGCAAATTTTTGTAGGGATGCTTACTACCATATGTCAATTCAGTACTATAAATTTTTAGTAGCAAAACTCCAAACACCAATTTTTCTTCATTTACAAAATCAATTTAAAAACATGGTATAACAGCTAGTATTTGGTTACGTATAAGGTAATCAAAATTTCCAGTGACCCAAGAATTACCCCCTAGACTCCCAAAATACTAAGGGATAACTCTTAGGGTCTGCGACAACCGAGGAATTGCCCCCCTAGACTCCCAAAATACTAGGGGGGATACTTCCAAGGTCAGTTGCACATCACTTATTAACTTCGCAGCTGTTAATCCTTTGCGCTTGGATTTTGCTCACAGCTGCGACGGACCTATTCGCCCACGTTTTTATGACCACAACTGGTAACAATTATGTCACACCAAATAAGTAAACAACAAGCTTTTGAAAAGCCACGACAAGATCAGCAGCCAGTGGTGGCACCTTTTATAAAAGCAGACATTACGCTTGGTAATAGGTAATCCAACCGAAGACTAGTTTCCATTGGTCATCACATCGAGTTCAGACCAAAGACTTATTCTTAGGATGGAGAAAAAGTAATGTCATTGGTGATAGCGCAACAGCAGCTATATAAGCAACTCACCACAGCTTTGGGTGAGACAATTTCACAACAGGAACTGTTGATGTGGATTACAGAGGCAGAAATCGTGGAGCCTCCACCCACAAAGCAGTTCTGGGTTTCAACAGATAGTCGAGCCGGAATATATCTCATTATTTCTGGCAAAGTCAGACTGTTGGATAGTGCGGAGAACTTAATTACAACTCTCGGTGCAGAATCATTGTTTGGGGAAGCGACTTTATTTCCAGAACAACGCTTTGTGCCATACGTCGCTAGAGCTTCGACAAACCTCAAGCTTTGCTATCTCAAACAAGAGATACTGCAAACACTAATGGAGAAATATCCCAGTATCCGAGATTACCTGTGGAAACGCGCACAGGTGTGGGATTTGCTGATGATCTATCGACAAAACTCGCAATTAGAGTGCCAGCCATCGGATGTAGCAGGGATACTCAAAGCCTTATCGCTATTTGAGCCCCACAGCCTAGACATAAATGAGGAAATATCCGCACCACCAGATGGCAAACTATGGCTGCTGCACAAAGGGGAATTGTGGCATACAGATGGTCAGTGTCTCACAGCAGGCAAGATGTATGCAGACCTAAAACAGGGTCTTTGGCAGGCGACAAAGCCAACGAGCGTTTATATTCTCCGAGATTCGCATAGGCAAACAGCCTTGGAGCACTGGCAACAGCTAGCTCAATTAGTTGTAGATCAACAGCGTCCTTTGGTCGTGGAAGACCAAAAGCCACGTTCTGTTAGGTCAAAACCAGAACGAATAGCCTCTTCTGGAAACGTTATACCCTTTCCCCAACGTGAGTCGGCGTCAAAACAAAAGCCAAAAAAATCACGTCCCTACTTTCCCAGCCCGAAGGTCAAAGTAGGGCAAGTCTGGGGACAGATCAGCAAAAGCTATCCATACTTTGCACAACAAAGCGCTGCTGACTGTGGTGCAGCCTGTCTAGTCATGATTGCACGCTACTGGGGTAAGCGTTTGAGCGTCAATCGACTGCGGGATTTAAGTAACGTCAACCGCTCTGGCGCATCACTGCGTGCCTTAGCCGCCACCGCTGAAAGCGTTGGCTTTGCCTCGCGTCCAGTCAAAGCCAGCTTTGACAAATTGGCAGAGCAACCGCTACCAGCGATTGCTCACTGGGAAGGCAAGCATTACATAGTCGTCTATGAAATCACCAAAAAACACGTGATAGTAGGCGATCCCGCCATTGGTCAACGCACCCTGACCCTAAAGGAATTTCAAGCAGGCTGGACTGGATACGCCTTATTGCTGCAACCCACAGTCCAACTTCAAGAAGCCCAGGAAGAAACTACAGGCATCTGGAGGTTTTTTGAGTTAGTCAAACCGCATTTTTGGGTACTGCTGGAAGTGTTCTTGGCTTCGGTGCTGATTCAGGTGTTTGGGCTGGTGACGCCATTGTTTACCCAGTTACTGTTAGACAAAGTGATAGTACAAGGCAGCATCTCCACATTAAACGCGGTCGGTTTAGGGTTGATGATTTTTGGCTTTTTCAACATTGCTGTTAATGGGGTGCGGCAGTATCTTTTGGCTCACACTGCTAACCGTGTCTCTGTTGCACTATTAGTGGGTTTTATTAAACACACCTTCCGCTTGCCCTTATCATTCTTCGAGTCCCGCTACGTCGGGGACATCGTTTCTCGTATCCAAGAAAACCAGAAAATTCAGCGCTTCCTCACCGGCGAGACACTGTCAATCATTCTCGATTTGCTGACAGTGTTTATCTATGTGGGATTGATGTTCTGGTACAACTGGCGCATGGCATTACTGGGGTTGATGATTGTGCCACCATTTTTTATCCTCACTCTGGCTTCCACAAACATCTTGCGCCGTATGTCCAAAGAGATTTTCAATGCTGGAGCAGAACAAAGCAGCTATCTGATTCAATCCCTAACAGGAATTCGCTCTATCCGCTCAATGGCAATTGAACACACAGTACGCTGGCGTTGGGAGGAACTGCTAAATAATTTAATTAAAAAATCCTTTACCGGTCAGATAATTGGCAACAACTTGCAAATTATAAGCGCCATCATCGATACCGTGATGAATACAGCATTGCTATGGTATGGGGCATGGTTGGTGATTCACAATGAACTCACCATTGGACAATTAGTTGCCTTCAATATGTTGTTGGGCAGAGCGATCGCTCCTTTCAAGCGGCTCTCGGTCGTGTGGAATCAATTCCAAGAAATCGTCATTTCAGTGGAACGCATTAACGATGTCCTAGAAGCAAAACCAGAAGAAGACTTGCTCTCGTCACCCCGCAAGCCTGTACGTAAACTTCAAGGGAGAATTCGCTTTCTCGATGTCACATTCCGCTATCACCCAGAAAGCGAGACAAATGTTTTAGAAAATCTCAGCTTTGAGATACAGCCCGAACAAACAATAGCAGTCGTAGGGCGCAGCGGTTCTGGGAAGACAACTTTGTCAAAGTTAATTTTGGGTTTATATCCTCCTACAGAAGGTAAAGTCTTAATCGACGGTCAGGATCTAAGTGGAATATCCCTGAAGTCGCTCCGACAGCAAATTGGTGTGGTAGACCAAGGCACATTCTTGTTTGGCGGTACGATTCGGGAAAACATCGGCATTGCTCATCCAGAAGCCTCTTTGGAAGAGATTATCGAGGCAGCGCATTTGGCTGGGGCAGATGAATTTATTCAGCAATTTCCTATGGGTTACGAAACCGAAATCGGTGAAGGCGGCGGTATGTTATCTGGTGGTCAACGCCAACGCATAGCCATTGCTCGTGCTTTGCTAGGCAATCCTCGATTGTTAATTTTCGATGAAGCCACTAGTAGCCTTGATGCGGAATCTGAACGCATTATTCAGGAGAACCTGAAAACAATTCTCAAAGGGCGCACTAGCCTGATTATTGCCCATCGCCTTTCCACTGTACGGAATGCTGATTTGATTCTAGTTCTAGACAAAGGAGTCTTGGTGGAAAGCGGCACTCACGAAGAATTAATCGCTAAAAAAGGACATTACTACTACCTCAACCAACAACAATTTGCTTATGCAGGTTGAGTCATTGGTCATCGCGTGTAAGGGGACTAGGGGTTCCCACACAGTGGGGTTGGGAACGAAGAGGAAAATCATTCACCTACATCCCTACCTCGCAATCTACCCATCTTAAAAAAACTATGCCATACACATCTCGCAATCGATCATCTACGGTTGCCAAATCAGCGCCAGATGAGCAGACAAATGATATAAATCCACTGGAAGTGGCGGAATCTTCACAGTTAGAGAGTCAGACAGAAGCAGCAGATGAGGCACAAGAATGGTTTTTCGGTACCGAAGAACTACTAGATGCCTTACCACGTGCTTGGACGCGCTCTTTGCTGTACTTGTTAATAGGCTTTGCAGCGCTAGTCTTACCTTGGTCGATGCTCTCGAAAGTTGATGAGACAGGGAGCGCCAGAGGGCGTATTGAACCATTAGGTGCAACGCAAAAATTAGATAGTTCATCTAGCGGAAGCGTCACTGCTGTCAGGGTTAAAGAAGGAGAGGCAGTAAAAGCAGGTCAGATTTTGCTGGAACTAGAGTCAGATATCTTAAGAACTGAAATCAACCAAGTTCTAACAAAGCTCGACGGGCTACAGAATCGGCAGCAAAACTTAGAACTGCTCAAAAATCAATTGACACTGGCTTTGCGCACTCAGCAGCAACAAAACCAGGCTCAACAATTGGCAAAACAGTCTCAAGTAGAGCAGGTGCGACAGAATTTGGTTGCTCTTAAAGCTGTTTATAACTTACAAAAAGAGGAAAAACGAGCGAAAGTTGACCAGATGCAACAAGCTATTGACTCAAGCAAGGCAGCCCATAAGTTAGCACAAGTTCGTTTGCAAGCCTCTCAAGAAAAAATCCCACGCTATCAACAGGCTTATGAAGATGGTGTCATGTCACAAGACCGCTTCAAGGAAGTCCAACAGTCAGCAAAAGAAGATTACGAACGCCTGGTACAAGCTCGTTCTGATATTTCTCAGGCTCAGTCTCGCCTCCAAGAACAACAAAGCAATTACCAAAAGAGCATTCATCAGGCTCAATCTGAGATTCAGCAAGCCGAACTGCGCTTACAAGAAGAACAACGCAGCTATCAAAGCCTGATTCATACAGGTCAACTCGCACAACTCAAAGCTGAAGAACAACTTAAAGAACTGCAAACACAAATCAAATCGCTGCAATCTGAAATTGCCCAGACCAGAAGCCAAATCACATCTCTAAAGATTCAGTTAGGGCAAAGAGTTGTGCGAGCGCCGATTGACGGTGTGATTTTTGAGTTGCCGATAACCAAGCCAGGAGCTTTCGTACAACCTGGTCAGAGAGTTGCCCAAATTGCATCTAAAAATGCTGCCTTAGTACTCAAAGCTACTATGCCTAACCAGCAAAGCGGCTTTTTGAAAGTGGGAATGCCGGTCAAAGTCAAGTTTGATGCCTATCCTTTCCAGGAGTATGGCATTGTGCCTGGGAAAGTGAATTGGATTTCTCCAGACTCCAAAGTGAGTCAAACACCTCAAGGTAATATAGAAACTTTTGAGTTAGAAATTGCCTTAAATCGGCAGTATATCCAGAATGGCGACAAACCTATTGCATTAACTCCTGGACAGACTGCAACTGCTGAGGTGATTATCCGCCAGCGGCGCATCATCGACTTCATCATAGACCCGTTTAAGAAATTGCAAAAAAACGGTTTAGACCTTTAATCATTAGCGAGAGAAATTGTTCCATGTTAAAACGTTTGAACATTTCCTGCGAAGACATAATTCGCAACATCAAACTTTCTTGTCAAATTCCTAGTGTTGTCGAAGCTATAGCTACTCAACAAATTATTGCTGAGGCTGCTGAGGAAGCAAACATTAAGGTTTCGGAAGAAGAACTACAGCAAGAAGGAGATAAGCTGCGGGTAGAAAAAAAACTAGTACAAGCTAAAGACACCTGGGCTTGGCTTAAAAAACATCATCTTTCTCTGGATGATTTTGAAGAATTAGCCCGCAGCAACGTACTTTCTAAAAAATTAGCCAATCACCTGTTTGCAGATCAAGTTGAACAGTTCTTTTACGAACACCAACTCGATTACCTTGCAGCTGTCACTTACGAGGTCATTTTGGATGATAAAGACTTGGCTTTGGAACTGTTTTATGCCCTACAAGAAGGCGAAATCGGTTTCCAAGAAATCGCCCGTCAATACATCCAAAATCCAGAAAGCCGCCGCGCTGGTGGATATCAGGGAATCCGACATCGCACAGACTTTCGACCGGAGATAGCCGCTCCTGTATTTGCAGCGACTCCGCCCCAGATTCTCAAGCCAATTGTGACTCCCAAAGGAGTCCATCTCATTTGGGTTGAAGAAATCATTCAACCCGAATTTAATGAGGAGTTGCGCCAAAAAATTATTACAGATTTGTTTTCTGCTTGGTTAAAGCAACAAATCGAAAAAATGGAAATTGTCACCCAGCTAGACTCAGAGACCAGTTTACAACCATCGAAGGAACGGCTGATGCAGGCTTAAATCAGTTATTAACGACAAAAGTACTAATACAAATTCAGCTATTTTTTGTAACCTATTATCCTCTTTTGTAAGGAGGCTTATAGAAGAATCTGTGGTTTCTTAAATGAGGCTTTAAATCCATAAATTAGACTGAAAACACTTAAAAAGATGTTGTTTATTCTCTAAACATATGAATTTTCTTATTTCTTTTTTAAAGAAAATTGTTTAACTTAGTAACTTTATATTTTACTTAAAATAGACAAGAAAAAATTGCTTTTCTTGCCTAGTTTTCTCATCTTAATGTATTAAATATTTTTGACTTTAAATGATAAGTAAACTCTTTGAATTATTCCTATTAAATATCAAGAATACTAATTAATTAAACCGAGATTTGATGTTGCATTTTTGATTCAATCTGCTATATTAATAATGTAAGCAAAAAACAAAGTTGCTTACACGAATTCCGAAAAACAATCTACCAATTCCCAGGAAAAACCCATGATTATTTCTGATCTGAATCATCTCGAAGTTGTTGAAGGTGCTGATGTTGTAGGTGGATACAACTATAGAAAGAATGACTTCCAGGTTGATGTTAACATCGACAAAAACATCGACATCAAAGAAGACGTCGATATCTTGAAGAAATTCAAGGCTAAGGTTGATGTCAAGGGTAATTCTGCTATCGCAGAAAGCAAGGCTGATGCATTCGGTGATGATACCATAGCTCAAATTTTCACCTTCACTGAAACTGATCATAACTACTCTAAGGCTGATGGTACCTCCATCTCTGCTACTAACTAGTTTCAGTTGACTGTAACCTAATAAAGACGATTTTTGAGGACGTTGATGATTTATAAAGTTCGCTCATATTGGCCATAATGAGTTGAAAGCTTTATAAAAAATTCCTCAAAAGCTAACAAAAATCGCTGAAAGTTTTTTAACTTTCAGCGATTTAACTATTTGTAAACAACTATAGGTTCCACAATCATGGCTCGCTATCAAGTTGTAATTAAACGGATAGTCTCACCTGATGGTAAGATTGTTGCAGAGGCAAAAAGCATAGCCACAGCATCTGACGATAGCCAAAGTGAGATTCATCAAACCGTCTCAGTCAACATTTCTTCTGGCAATAGTTGTAGCGCTCGCTCAACATCTAGCTCTACTTCCAGTGCTAAGTAGCTCAAAATAAATAAACTAACCAGACTCCATGAAATATGGTGTCTGGTTAGTGTTAACAATTAGCTATTAAGTTGTTTTCAAACCCCAACGGCTATCTTATCTTTTCAACGAGCAGCCTAAAACCGTTTCTTTGCGTCTACTTTTCAACACTACACCAATTACACCACAACAGGATAGTAAAGCTAGGATGCTTGAAGGTTCAGGAGTTCTAGCTGTAACTATAGCGTTATTTCTCTTCACTTCTATTAAAGTTAAATTTGTTTTCTTAGCAAAAGAGCGTTGCAGAGAACCCTGAACGAAAGCTGTAGCTGATTCTTCATTTCCTTTAAAATCAGACGTTTTGATTGGATTGCTTAATGTAACATTTTCGCTTTTTTGAAATCCGATAAAATCGCTATCGTCTTCGCTGGTTACATTTCCCACAAGGCTAAAGAAGTCTAAGACGCTGTCATTAGCGGTGTCGAGTAAAACGAAAGATATATCTCCACTTGCTGTTGCATCTTCCCTTACACCTATCGGTGGTGGATTGTCTATTGATGTTGCCACGTTTAAACCAGCTGTGAAGTCAAAAGAAAAAGGTGTACCTGCATCTACATCGAAGTTACCGATAACTGTAGCCTCACTTTCTGCTTGTCCTAAATAATTTGTACCTTTACCCAGGGCTATGTTAAAAGATGAATTGAATGCTGTTGGTGGAGCAAGTATAAAAGTTGCTTCTGCGTTAGCCAAAGCATTCACTAAGTCATTGTTAATAACGGTGTTGGTGTCAACGTTAGTGTCAACCGTTGAAGGGCTTTGACTAAATCTTGTAAATTCTACTACCCCTTCAGATAGTGCTAAGGTAGCAGCTTGACTAGGTGAGGCTGCTAACACAGAACTAGCTATCCACGGAGTAAGCAATAGTAAGAAGCGCTTGGTAAATGCCTGATATTGCTTCATAACAAATCTTTTTCTATACTCGTTAGGTTTTCAACCGATTCACTCACCTAACTGCTTAGATGAGTATAAATAATAACAGTAAGCATCACGCAGCCTGAATATCTTCCGAGCTAGTTTTGCAGTATCGAAAGAAAATTCTTCCAGTAACAGAGGATACTTTGAAACCTTGTGACAAACAAAAACCCGCAATTACCGCATCAGTAATATTTCAATAACTCTTTTACGGGTAAGTTATTACTTCAGTATCAATACTAAAGCTCTTTTGACCTGTTTTTTACTGATTCTATGGAAGCTATAGTCAAAATTTAAACTTGTACGAGACTTTAATGATGAAATTGCAAATTTACGCAGTTTTACTAGATTTACTTAATATAAATACGGTATGATATCTTGTTGTCTTAAAATTGGCTCAAACGCTCATCTTGCCCTTTTATCTTTTATTTAAGGGGTGATTCAGCAGCTGAGTTGCATTTTAGTCTTGCAATCTTTCGTAGGCTCAGCCTGACAACGGATCATAAGCGAAGACAGGGTTGGGTGAAACCATGACAAAACCGGACAACCTTCCCCCACAAGTACTCTTGAAGCACCCACAGATATCTGTGGTGGGGGCAAAAAAGGGGGTTATTCTCAATTATTCGTACTTGTTGAAAGATTTACCCGCCTTTTTTGCCAAGGTTGTCCGGTTAAGTCTCGGAAAAATGTAGCGGCAACTACGAGCGTTACGCTAGGAACTTATGAACATATTTAATGAACATATTTAAAAATTCTCAAGGTTAAGGTTAGCGTTCCCTGGCTCAACGCCAGGGAACGCATATTAATTCTTCGCCTGGCTTGGTGAACCAGGAATCGTCACATCTAATACCGTCACTTGTGTTGCTAGCTGCGTCAGTGGTGGTTTCATCGCGTTTTGATTCCCGACTACCAAAGTCACCAAATTTTCTGGCTTGAGGTATTTCCGCGCTACCCGCTGCACATCAGCCGCTGTGGTTGCTCGCACAGCACGCTGATAGCGAAACAGGAAATCGGACGGATAGCCGTAATATTCGTACCGCATTAAGCGAGACAATGTTTGCGCGGGATCTGCAAAATTGAAAACAAACGAGTTGAGAGTAGACTCTTTAGCAAAAGCTAACTCCTGAGGCGTTACCCTTTGAGCTTGGATGCGCTTGATTTCTGCCTGTACAGCTTTGACAAACTGCACTGTAGCATCAGAGCGCGTTTGTCCCCCAGCAATGAACAAACCAGGGTAGTCATGGCGGGGACTCCAGGAACCAGACACGGAGTAAGCTAAACCTTGACGCGATCGCACTTCATTAAACAAGCGTCCACCGAATCCATTTAACACCCCATTCAACACATCTAGTGCTGGATAATCAGGGCTATTGAATTGTCCCCCCAAATGCCCAATCAAAACACTACTCTGTGTCAGTTGCGGTTGATTAACAACAAAGACACCGCCTTGTTTATTTTGCGACACTTTGGGTAACTGAGGTTTAAGCAGTTGCGGATTTGGTTTCCAGTCAGCTAACTTCGCTTGAATGAGCGATCGCATTTTTTTCGAGTCAAAATCCCCGACAATTCCCAATATCATATTATTGGGATAAAAATACTGCTCTTTAAACTTCACCAAATCCTCACGGGAAATTTTATCCAGCGTTGCATACTCTTCCGTGCGGGCATAAGGGCTATCTTTGCCATAAATTAATTTCTGAAATTCCCGATTCGCAATATCATCAGGATCGTCATTGCGACGGGCGATCCCACCTCGCAGCTGCGTTTTTGCCAAATCCAGCTTTTCTGGAGCAAACACTGGCTCCCGCAGCACCTCAGCAAACAACCCAAACACCGTTTCCAAATCTTCAGTGAGTGCTTCAAAAGAAGCACTACCAGCACTTTCGCCAATACCAGTTTCTACTAAAGCCGCCCGTTGCTCCAAAATTTCATTGAGTTGATCTGGCGTATGCTTCTGAGTTCCTCCAGAACGCATGACGACACCCGTCAACTGAGCCAAACCAACCTTATCTCCTGGTTCAAAGCGATCGCCCGTACGTACCATCACCGAACCACCCACCAACGGTAGCTCGTGATCCTCCATCAAATACACAACCATGCCGTTGTTCAACACATACCGCTCATACTTCGGTAACTTCACCTGAGGTAGTGGCGGCAGCTGTAACTCCGTGTAATGTTTTGCCGCCGTCGCCGCCCAAGATGTGTTCAACACTCCAAAGCATAGCAAGGGAACCAACGCAAAACAAACCAACAACGAGTAAAAAAACCTTCTCACTTTTACCTTGTCCCTTCTACCCCTAAACCTCTTCATATCTCTTTTCTCCTCCTTGTTGGTGCTCTAGCCTCCAGCACGTAGCTCTTGCGTCTAAGGTGTCTTGACAGTTCAATTCCTATTTCTGCTTCGACAACAGCTTACCAACTGTACGATTTTCCGCTGTAAACGTTGCCGTCGCCACTCGTTGAATATCAGCAGGCGTGACGGCAACAATTTCATCCAACTGCTTGAACAAATTCCGCCAAGAGCCAGTTTTTACCTCATACTCCAACAACTGCTGCGCCATTCCCATATTGGAATCGAGTATTCGCAACAAACCTGCTCGAGCTTGCGTTTTCACTCGCTCCAACTCGGTAGCAGAAACTGGCTCAGTTTTCAACCTCTCAATTTCCTTACGCAAAGCTACCGCCACCTCATCAACCGTGTGACCCGGTGCTGTGAGAGTATAAAACAACATCAAATTGGGATACTTATCACCTGGGAATCCACTGAAACCCTGTGCTGCTAGCGCCAACCGCTGCTGTTCGACTAAAGACTTATACAATCGCGACGTACGCCCATTACTGAGCAAGCTAGCAATAATTTCATAAACTGCTTGATCTGGATCAGTTATTGCCGGACGGTGATAACCTTCAAGATACCAAGGTTGAGAAGGGAACTCCACAGTCACTTCCCGCGTTTGTGTTTGTTTTGGTTCTGAGGGGATTTGAGCAACAGCTTTTTGTTTTGCCTTGAAACGCCCAAAGTAAATTTGTGCCAGTCTCTTAACTTCAGTGGGGTTGACATCACCAACAACGGCAATTGTTAAATTACTGGGTGCATAGTAGCTGTCAAAAAACTTCTGCACATCTTCGCGTGTCAAATTGCGGATATCTTGGTCGTAGCCAATCACGGGACGTTTATAGGGATGGGCTTGAAAAGCGGTACCGATAAACTTTTCTATCATGATCCCGATAGGAGAGTTTTCCACCCGCAGACGTCGCTCTTCTAAAATGACATCTTTCTCCTTATAAAACTCCCGAAATACGGGATCTAGAAATCTTTCCGATTCCAACGACATCCACAGTTCTAACTTATTGGAAGGAAAGCTGTAAAAATAACGAGTCGCTTCCGTAGAGGTATTGGCATTTAAACCTACGCCTCCCGCCTGTTCGACAATTCGTCCTAATTCGTTTTGCTTGGCAAGTTTAGCAGCTTGTGCTTCTATTTGCTTGAACTGAGCTTCTAACTTAGCAACTTCATCTTTTTTATTAGCCGCTTTTGCTGCTGTTATTTGTTCTGCCAATTGATCCAAACGCTCAAGTAATGGTTTTTCTACCTGGTAATTAGATGTACCGATTTTTGTGGTTCCTTTAAAAGCCAAATGCTCTAAAAAGTGTGCCACACCTGTTTGCCCATCTGGCTCATCCACGCCTCCAACATCAGCATAAGTCAGAAAAGAAACTACGGGCGCTTGATGTCTTTCCAAGACAATGAACTTCAAACCATTGTCAAGACGGAATTCTGTCAACTGCTTTATCACGCGATTCAAATAGGGCTGAATCGAACTTTCAGCAGATGGTGTCTGAGTCTTCGCTAGAGCAATTCCTGGTAGGAACCCCCACCAAAGAAGTATTGCTACAAGAAAAGAGACTAAAAGTTGACTTGCTTTGTTTTTCACTTCCCTTTGGTATAAGCAACTAAGCCTATTCATACACGAAAATAAAAGTAAATTTCTATGACAACACCAAAAACGTAACTTAGTCAACAGGGTCTTAATCTTGTATTAAGCTCTCTGTAGTGATTGCATTTAAGGTTAGACAATAACGCGACACATCCTGTTCCGGATATCTCACCATAGCTGTTATAGTCTCGTGCAGACTGCTATTTAGAACGTTAAAGTATACTAAGGATCTGGAAGCCTGACAGTTTTGAGAGCTTTAACTAAGGGGTGATCGCACAGTTATTTGATTTGGGAGATAGAGATTCATGGCTAGTAGCAATATTGAAGTAGTTTTCAGCTTTGATACTACAGGGAGCATGTATCCCTGTTTGACTCAAGTTCGCCGCAACCTCAAAAGCACTGTCACTCGGTTGCTCGATGAAATTCCTGGCATTCGTATTGGCATTATTGCTCATGGTGACTATTGTGATGCTGGGTCTACCTATGTCACAAAACACATGGATTTATCAGGGAATGTCGATACCATATGCAATTTTGTGCAAACTGTCGAAGCCACAGGTGGTGGCGATGCTCCCGAATGTTATGAACTCGTCCTGCACGAAGCTCAATCCTTCTCCTGGTCGCCTACCAGCATCAAAACTCTTGTGATGATTGGGGATGACATTCCCCATGCGCCTGCTCAAACGCCTCAAAAGCTGAATTGGCGAAAAGAACTGGAGAAGTTAACGAAGTTAGACATTACCGTCTATGGTATTCAAGCATTAAATCGTTCTCATGCAACACTTTTCTACAAGGAATTAGCAGATCAGTCTGGAGGTTTTCACCTCAATTTGGATCAATTTTCCTACATCACCGATTTCTTCCTATCCGTTTGCTACCAACAGTCGTCTCAAGATCAACTCCAGGCATATGAACAAGAAGTCGCAAACCAGGGGCGGATGAATCGCGGTTTGAACCGCATGTTTAACACGCTTCTGAAACGCGATGCTTCTGATGAGTTTGGGGAAGCAGATTTACGAGCAGTGTCACCTGGACGCTTTCAAGTTTTGGACGTGGATCAGGACATTTCCATCAAAGCTTTTGTCTTAGAGAATGGTTTGACGTTCAAAGTCGGACGAGGCTTCTACGAATTCACGAAGACAGAAACTATTCAAGGTCATAAAGAAATTATTCTCATGGCTCGCAAAACGGGCGATTTATTTGAAGGGGAAGCAGCACGAGATATGCTCGGTTTGCCTGCTGGGACAACTATGCGAATTAAACCAAGCAACCTGGAAAAATACGTTGTGTTTGTGCAAAGTACTTCTGCCAATCGCAAACTGATGGGAAAAACACGATTTCTGTATGAAGTGGAGGATTGGGCACGTTGATCAAATGAGTGGTTCCAACAAAACACCGCACCATAAAGGCGTATTGCTCATATTAAAATTTAGACACCTGCTGTTCGAGTCGTTTCCATATCATTAGGGTCTTAATCTTGTATTAAGCTTTCTATAGTTATTGCATCTAACGTTAGACAATAATGCTACACATCCTCTTCCGGATATATCACTATAACTATTATGCGAATTTTTAATTCTCCTCCATCCTCTGAAGCACAAACACGCACCCGCATTCTAGACGCGGCAAGGCGGTTATTTGCCTCCCAAGGATTTGATGGTACGACGACTCGTGACTTGGCACAAGCCGCAGGCGTCGCTGAAGGCACTCTGTTCCGTCATTTTTCCAATAAAAAGGCGATTTTGGTTGAGGTGGCAACTCAAGGGTGGGTGGAGATTCTGACAGATTTGCTGACAGAATTGAGTGAAATGGGCAGTTACAAGGCTGTTGCTCAGGTTATGCGCCGCCGGATGTGGAATTTCCATAAAAATGCTGACTTAATGCGCGTTTGTTTTATGGAAGCACAGTTTCACCCAGACTTGCGCGATCGCATCCAATCTGACGTGATTGTCAAAATGACTAATGTTGCCGAAGCCTTCTTTCAAACGGCAATGGACAAAGGAATCTATCGTAAGATGGATGCAGCACTGGTCGCTAAAGTTTTTTTAGGAATGTTTGCCGTTGCAGGGTTTTCCAACAACACCGTTATGGAACCAGACGCCTCACCTCAACAAATGCAAGCAATGGCAGAAGGACTAGCTGATATCTTCCTTAATGGAGTCTTAGCAAAAGAATAAAGAGTGAAGAAATTGTTTTATTTTCTTTTTTCTTTTCTTCTATCTTCTTTCTTGTATCGTTCGTGCTTGTTGATTCCACTGTTGAATTTGCTCAATCGAAGGACACAAATCACGCCGTTGCATTGTCGCAACTACAAAGCGCAGAAGTTGTTGGTGCAATCTGTGAGTGGGGGTAGTGGCTAACTGTCCCACAGATCCAATACCCGCATGCAGCAATAATCCACAATATTGTGTTCCTACACTGGGGATACGAGCCAAATCTGCCAATGCTACCCATTTATTGACATACTGAAGATGAACCTGTAATTTATTTGCCAGCGCTAGCCGCTCCATAGGGGTTTTCCCTTGTTTGACAAGCGCCTCTGTAGTCGTAATGCCGCAGTTTTGCAGTTGCGATTGTTCCTGCTGACTCAATCCAGGCAATTGCTCGATGGGCCAATGACAAGATGAGATACTACTCACACTTGATTTTTGTTTTGGGGACATTCTTTTAAGTAAGTAAGTGAAATTAAACATAAACATAAATTCTTTGTTCGTAGTGCGCGTTATCTTCCCAAAAGAGCAAGGTTTCTAACACCTTAATCCCTGACTACATTAGAGCGGTTTATGCCCACCGACTTCACAAAGAAATACTCTCTTTAAATATAAAACTCGGCAGTTAAGTTGGTGTCTGCCGAGTTTGTATTGTATTATAGGTTGGAAATTTATTTCGTTTTTTCAGCATTCCTTAATCAAAAGCAGACTGCACCAGATATTTTTACATTTGAAATTTTAGATGACCAAATACAAAAGGATACTAGCCCCTGGGTTCATCCGTGGGGTCTTCAATTTTGAATTTTGAATTTTGAATTTTGAATTCCCTGAAGGGGCTGACTCCCTCCCGCATCGGGCTATTTTAGCTTTGCTCTCGAGACAACGAGAGGGAGAGTATAAGGATTTTGCAGAGGGGAGTTTTGGATTGATTGTTATGAACACAACAATTATGAACACAACAATCCGAAATTTCCAACAGCAATTTCAAATTGCTACTCAGCATCAGCGTTGTTGGTTTCAATACCTTGCAAAGCCATTTCAAAGTTCATTCTCTGTTCGGCGTTACGCAAGAAATAACCGCTAATCATTGCGGAGGCAAGAAGACGACCCAAATTTTCTCTGCTGGTTGTGATGGTGACACCAAAGTGTTCAGAAGGCAGATTACCTAACAGCCCTACAATATTGCGCTCCATCACCTGAAGGACTTCGGCAGAAGAAGGTTTAGATAACTGGGTTACTGTCTGTGGACTTAAGGATTTAACATACTGCCACAGCAAGTCGCTGGTTTCTGACTCACTATTAAAAAATTCTGAAACTCGATTTGATGGGTTACTCACGTTATACCTCCTTTAGTAGAACAACTGCCGTTAGTGTTAGTTCAGTCGTGAATGCCTTTGATGTGTATGACAAAACTTTTGCTTTCGTATGTTCCTATAAACTAATGTAACAGTCGAGCTAAAACTACCAAAGTCGGTGTAACCGTACCAAAAGCAACGGATTGTCTCACCTAAATGCCATTTGTTAAGTGTCATTTGTCTACCTTCCGCTTAGCCCTGCTAACGGGGTCTACGAAGGTATACGTCATTTGTCCTTTGTGAACAACTTATGACAAAGGACAAACGACAAATGACTAACTTGCCAGATATTCATTTATATCGGCTTTCAACTTACGGAGTTTGGTTAAGGCTTCCCGCTCAATTTGCCGCACTCGCTCGCGGCTAATATTGAGGATTTCACCGATGCTGGCGAGAGTGTGTGCTTGCCCATCTTTCAAACCAAAGCGCAGGGAGATGACTTCCTTTTGCTGTGGAGTAAGTTCCCCCATGAGACGCTCTAAATCATATGATAGAGAAGATTGAGCAACAAATTCTTCTGGAGAAACTCCTGGGTCTTCCAACATTTCCCCGAGTTCTGTATCGTAATTATCTCCCAACCGCAAATCCAAAGACAGAGGCACACGTGCCTTTTCCAAATATTCTCGCACTTGCCTAGGAGTCAATTCTAATTCTTGTGCTAATTCAGAAGCTGTGGGGGCGCGTCCTAATTTCTGAGATAACTGTCGCTGCGCCTTTTTGATTTTATTCAATTTCTCAGTTATGTGGATAGGCAACCGGATAGTACGACCTTTTTCAGCGATCGCCCGCGTTATGGCTTGACGAATCCACCAATACGCATAGGTAGAGAACCTGTAGCCTTTGGTTGGGTCAAACTTTTCTACACCCCGCTGCATCCCTATGCTACCTTCTTGGATCAAGTCGAGTAGATCTACGTTGCGCTTGATGTACTTTTTAGCTACAGACACAACGAGTCGCAAATTTGCTTCTACCATCTTACGCTTGGCAATTTCAGCGTCTGCTATTGCTTCGTTCAACTCTGTTGGTTCTAGCCCTGTCGCTTTTGCCCACTCTTCTAAAGTTGGTTGACGACCTAAGCCGATGGCAAACGACTCCCTCACTTCGTGCAATGCTGATGCACGCTGCACCTGTTTGCCATAATGTATTTCTTCCTCATGGGATAATAGTGGCACACGGCCAATCTCACGCAGGTAAGTCCGCACGAGGTCTGTGGCTGTCTGAGCGGTCTTCATGGCACTACTCTTGGGTTTTGACGGGTTTGACAGAATGGTCAGAAAGCTGATAGATGCCTTTTGTTGGCTGTTTACCCAGTTAGACTGGGTAGCCATGCTGTGTTTCACAACTTACGCGCCAGGGTAAACAAGGGCGACTAATTGTCTGCAAATTTGGTTCTTAATTGCTAGAACTTACAGCTATTTCCCCTTTTTCTCAAGTATCTATAGTTAGATCGAAGGTAACCACTCCAACATTTTTTCTTTAGGTATTGTTAAATATTGTAACATTTATGAGAATTTTTGACTAGCTGTTAGGCTGTAAAACTACAGCCGCTCCCTGTCATTCAAGCCTAATACATCATTCAAGTATTGTCTAGAAACTTCTTTAATAAATGTATATGCAAAAAGAAAACTTTCTAAGAATTATTAAAATAAATCAACAATAACCATCATTGTTTGTCTATGACCATTGTTTTATTTTTATCTCAACTTGAAAACCTGAGCAGGCTGAGCTATTGATTTCATTTATTTTTACTGAAAATTAGCTCGCAGTAAACTAGCCGATTTACTGTATGTTAAGTAACTTATAGTCAATATCGACGATGCCACAATCGTTTTGTTATTGTATTTTGACTGACTCAGGAGCGGTACTAGAGCGATCTCCGTCTGTTGTTGTCCTAAGGTGGTGATTGCGAAGACAGCGCACAGTTCAAAGGGCGATCGCCGCAAGAGTAGAGAGTGTCACAGAGAGATTAGACTCGCTAACCACCCTACCTAATACATTTTGGTTAGTGATACCAAGCGTAAAAAATGATTGTGATTTTTTTAGCGCCCAAAACATAATTCATAATTGATAATTATCTTACATCGAGAGATTTAAACTCCACCTGGAACAAGACTGCTTAGAGAAGCAGGGGTATCAAATCGGCTTTAATAGAGCCTTCGTTGTGTACGAAGTAGATGAAGCTTCTTGCAAAAGACAAATTTATGAAAATTAAACCACAGATGGACACTGTCTTGGAAAGTTCTGAGCGGAGGAAACCGACCCTCAGACATTGCGCAGATGCACACAGATAAATAACTACTGTTAATCTGTGTGTATTTCTGGTTACCTATATGTTTCAATGATACTTTTGCAAGAAGTAAAGTATAGTGAACTGATAACTGACCTAACAAGGAAGAAGAAAGTTCTTTTTAGATGAAGTTGATAATAGGCTCGCCTGGTTTTGCCTTTTGGAATTTAGTACCAGTTTCACCTGTCACAAGTTTTCGTTGTACCTTGACGTAAGCGTCATCGGGTAGCGAAACATAACCAACTGAATCAACCCATTTCCAAGAATTCTCTAAATAGAATTTAAGAAACTCCTTGACTGCTGGTTTGGTGTCCAGCGACTTCTTGCTAACATAGACGAAAAGGGGACGAGACAAAGGAGTATAGATATTTTTCACAACATTGTCTACTGGAACTGGCTTTTCACAGTTTCCTTTTGGACTTTGTACGCCAACTAAATTCAGCTTATCTTGGTTTTGTAAATAATAAGATATGCCAACGTATCCAAGAGCGGTAGGATCGCCTGCAACTCCTTGGACAAGGATATTTTGATTGTGACTAGGAGTGTAGTCTGTGCGGCTATTTTTGGCTTTGCCAGTGATAGCTTGTGTGAAATAATCAAAGGTTCCAGTATCAGAAGCTGGAGCATAAAGCTTGAGCGGCTTGTTGGGAAACTTTGAATTGACTTGATTCCAACTGGTGATTTTGTTAGTGGATTTGGCATTCCACATTTTCTTAAGTTCATCAATAGTCAAACATTGGGCAAAGTTGTTTTGACGATTGGTAATGACGGCAATTCCATCAAGGGCAATAGGTAGTTCTACAAACTGAATGCCCTTCTTTTTACAGGTTTTGATTTCTTCATTCCTGAAGGTACGTGAAGCACCCACGATATCAATATCTCCTGCACAAAACTTACTGATACCGCCTCCAGTACCACTTGAAGCAACACTTATTTTGGCATTAGGTTGAACTTTTTGGTATTCTTCTGCGACTGCGAGAGAGATGGGAAAACCAACAGCCGCACCATCTATACTTACCTGTTTGTTCTTCTCCTCAGCGCTGTTGCAAGAAGTTATGCCGAAAGTCATAACTATTAGAGATGTGAGTAAAGCACGGCTTTTTAATTGATAGCAAAAGCTCATAATGTATAATCCTGTCGTTCTTTGAAATACTGTCTTAAGTTATGACGCGAATAAGTTTGCATGATTTGAGGAAACCGGACAGCCCAACCTAGAAGAATTTGAAAAAAATTCAATATGCAAGTTTATTCCGTGTTCTAGTTGCAGTTTGATAGACAATCTAGAGACGAATGAATTATTATGCCTTACTAGCAGTCCAAACTTTGTCAAAAATTCCCCCGTCATTGAAAAACTTCTTCTGGAGAGAATCCCAACCTCCCAAATCTTGAGCAGTAAAGAAGGTTTGAATTTGCGGATACTTTTTACTTGCTTCTTCTACTACGTTGGGGTTAACGGGACGGTATCCTAACTTAGCAAATTCTTGTTGGGCTTCTGCTGAGTAAAGAAAATCGATAAATGCTTCTGCAACTTCTCTGGTACCGTGCTTCTCAACGTTTTTGTCCACAACTGTGACAGGGTTATCGATGGAAATGTTAACTCCAGGTACTACATAAGGCTGTTTCTCACCTTTCTGCTCAGCCAGAAATACCTCGTTTTCGTAGTTGATTAACACATCTCCCTTTCCTTGTTGGAAAAAGAGATCGCTTGCATCACGCGCACTTGCTGTAAGCACGGGGACGTTTTTATAGACTTTGGTGGCAAAATCCAGCGCTTTCGCCTCGTCACCGCCTGTTTGAGTCACTGAACCCCACAAAGCCAAAAATTCCCAAATAGCAATACCGGAAGTTTTGGGGTTAGCAGCAATCAGCTTGACGCCATCTTTTGCCAAGTCTTCCCAAGTCTTGATGCCTTTGGGATTACCAGGGCGGGTGACGATAGTTGCTACGGAACGGCTGACAATGCTACCTTTGGCAGCTTCCACTTCCCAATGCGGTTGAATTAAACCTGCTTGCTGAATTTTAGTAACATCAAGCGGAAGTGCCAGGTGTACCACATCTGCTTCTATTGAACCTTTAATCACGGCATCGGCTTGGGAACCAGAACCACCGTAGCTGCGCTCAAAAGTTACGTTTTGATTGTGTTCTTTCTTCCACTTTGCTACAAATTTAGGAATGATCTGATCGTGAGCTGCTTGAGTGACTGAGAAAGAAACGAGGTTTAATTTTACATCAGCTTTGGAAGCTGAACTGCTTCCACAGGCGGCGATCGCTACGCTCAAAGTCGTTCCTAGTAAAAAAAGGCACACAAAGTCTCGAAGTGAACGTCGATTCGACCAACTTGCTATTTGTGATCTATGACTCCTGTGTCTAATTTTTTGCCAGACTTTAACAACATAAGTCTGAGTTTCCTCGATCCAGTACATCCCTGATTTTTTCATATGTTGCCAGTTGCTCATCAAAATTCTTTGATAATTACGGTAAATTCAGAGTTTTACCGTACTTTTGCGGTATTATAAGTCAATCAACCAATAGTTTTCATCTGCCATTCATCTTTCTTTAATTAATTACCCAGGTGGGTTACAAGATCCCCGACTTCTTTAAGAAGTCGGGGATCTAATCTCCCCACTCCCGAAGGATGCTACTTACTCACCGTTGTGTATTCTTGGATAACCTTCACATCTAAGGTTGTATTTTGCAACGAGCGGATAGCGGCGACAATGGCTTTAGCCCCAGCAATCGTGGTAATAATCGGGATTTTGTAAGCTAAAGCTGTACGGCGAATGAGTCTACCATCACTTTGCGCTTCTTCCCCAGAAGGCGTGTTGATAATCAACTGAATTCTATGGTTCTTAATTGCATCTAAGACGTGAGGACGACCTTCATGCAGTTTTAGCACCAACTCCACATCTAAGCGGTGTTCATGAAGAACGCGACGTGTACCATCTGTCGCCATCACAGCAAAGCCCAAATCGATAAATTCTTTGACCACAGGAACCGCTGCTGCTTTATCGCGATCGTTCATCGATACGAACACTGTACCAGTCATGGGCAAACGCTCACCAGCGCCCAATACTGCTTTGGCAAAGGCGCGTCCAAAGTCGTTGTCAATACCCATCACTTCGCCAGTAGAACGCATTTCCGGTCCCAAAATGATATCGGTACCAGGGAATTTGTTAAATGGCAATACGGCTTCTTTCACGGCAATGTGGTCTGGAATCACTTCTTGGGTAAAGCCCAACTCCTCCAAAGTTTTCCCCGACATAATTAAGGATGCGAGTTTTGCCAGTGGCACTCCAGTTGCCTTAGATACAAACGGTACAGTGCGAGAAGCGCGAGGATTGGCTTCGAGAATGTAAACTTGGGGCGAATAGCTTTGCGTGCCAACAACGGCAAACTGAATATTCATCAACCCTATGACATTAAGTGACTTGGCCAACTCCACCGTCCAAGTACGGATTTGCTCTAAAACGATTGGTGGTAGAGAAATAGAAGGTATGGTGCAGGCAGAATCTCCCGAGTGAATACCCGCTTGTTCAATGTGTTCCATGATACCGCCTATCACCACTCGTCCAGTGTGGTCGGCGATCGCATCTACATCGACTTCAATGGCATTTTCCAAAAACTTATCAATGAGAATCGGGTGTTCCGGTTCTACCTGCACCGCAAAAGTCATATAACGTTCCAACTCTGCATCAGAGTAGACGATTTCCATTGCCCTTCCCCCTAACACGTAGCTAGGACGCACCACCACCGGATAACCAATGCGTTTGGCAATGACCAAAGCATCTTCATAAGTGCGGGCGATACCATTGGGCGGTTGAGCAATATTTAACTCTTGAAGAATTTTCTCAAACCGTTCTCGGTCTTCTGCAATGTCGATAGAATCTGGTGAAGTCCCCCAAATCCGAGTGCTGAGTGGTGAGTTTGGAGCGCTGAGAACTTTTTGTAGGGGAACGGAAAGCTTCAATGGAGTTTGCCCACCAAACTGAACAACTACCCCAACTGGGTTTTCCGCTTCGATGATGTTCAGGACATCTTCTTTTGTCAGCGGCTCAAAATACAGGCGATCGCTCGTATCATAATCTGTGGAGACTGTTTCCGGGTTGGAGTTGACCATAATTGTCTCATACCCCGCGTCTTTTAAAGCAAAGGCAGCGTGGCAACAACAGTAGTCAAACTCAATTCCCTGCCCAATACGGTTAGGACCACCACCCAAAATCATCACCTTGGGTTTATCCGTAGGCATGATCTCCGTTTCTTCGTCGTAAGCAGAATAGTGATAAGGAGTAAATGCCTCAAATTCCGCAGCACAGGTATCTACTGTTTTGTAAACTGGAATCACACCCAGTTGTTTGCGGTAAGCCCGGACTTCATCTTCGGTGGTTTTGGTCGCGAAGGCAATCTGGCGATCGCTAAATCCCTGCCGCTTAATCGCATACATCTGCTCTTTTGTCAACTGCTGCAACGGTGTCCGCTTCAGAAACTTCTCGTCCTCCAGCAGTTCCTGCATCTTATCCAGGAACCACGGGTCAATACCCGTCAACTCGTAGATTTCCTCAATACTCATCCCCAACAGCATCGCATGACGCACAGCAAATATGCGGTCAGGGTTAGGTGTCCGCAGATGGGCGCGAATTTGTTCACCACTAGGTAATTTTTCCTTTTGGTCGCAACCCCAACCTGCGCGTCCGGTTTCTAGGGAACGCAACGCCTTTTGGAAAGACTCATTAAAAGTCCGTCCAATTGCCATCGCCTCTCCTACTGACTTCATTTGCGTTGTCAGCACTGCTTCAGCGCCGGCGAACTTTTCAAAAGCGAAGCGGGGAATTTTGGTGACAACATAGTCAATCGTCGGTTCAAAGGAGGCTGGGGTTTTCTTGGTGATGTCATTGTTAATTTCATCAAGCGTGTAGCCAACAGCCAGCTTCGCCGCCATTTTAGCGATGGGGAAACCTGTGGCTTTGGAAGCCAAAGCCGAAGAACGGGATACACGAGGGTTCATCTCAATGACAATTACGTCTCCATCAACGGGATTAACGGCAAACTGGATATTAGAACCTCCAGTTTCCACGCCAATCTCGCGGATAATGTTAATTGCCATATCCCGCATCCGTTGATATTCTTTATCGGTGAGGGTTTGAGCTGGGGCAACGGTAATTGAGTCTCCGGTGTGGATACCCATCGGGTCAAGGTTTTCAATGGAACAGATAATCACAACGTTATCTGCCAAGTCGCGCATCACTTCCAGTTCGTATTCTTTCCAGCCGAGTAGGGACTGGTCGATGAGAATTTGCGACACGGGACTTGCATCTATACCTGCTTGTGCCATTTCTGCAAATTCTTCTTCGTTGTAGGCGATACCCCCTCCTGTACCACCCAATGTGAAAGCAGGACGAATAATCAGGGGATAAGTGCCAATGTGTCTGGCGATCGCCTTGGCTTCTTCCAAAGATGAAGCTGTCCCACTCGGACACATCTTCACCCCTATCTTTGTCATCGCTTCGTTAAAAAGTTTCCTGTCTTCCGCTTTTTCAATGGCTGGGAGCTTAGCCCCAATCAACTCAACGCCGTACTTTTCCAACACCCCATTTTTCGCCAAAGCGACAGCAATGTTGAGGGCGGTTTGTCCTCCCATCGTTGGTAGTAGGGCGTCGGGGTGTTCTTTGGCGATGACTTTTTCAACTAATTCCGGTGTCAGCGGTTCGATGTATGTGCGATCCGCTATTTCCGGATCGGTCATAATTGAGGCGGGATTCGAGTTGACCAGCACCACTTCGTAGCCTTCTTCTCGCAATGCCTTACAAGCTTGAGTCCCAGAATAGTCAAACTCGCTGGCTTGTCCAATCACGATTGGACCAGACCCAAGTAGCAGAATCTTCCTGATATCGTCACGGCGCGGCATAGTCGTTGCTTTTGAGTAAAAAAATATAAATCCTGGTTATTTTAAGGGTCTTCACCCATTAGTTCCTTTGTTTATTATCAACTTTTCTCAGTTCTCTCTATACAGAGGGCATAGGGGACAAGTTATAGGTTACAGCTTTTTCGCTATGTCCTATCGTGTGTACCCTGTTTTTTTATTGGCTGGTTTTAAAGGTTTTATTTTATTCATTTATCATGCTATGCTGATATTTTTTTTGCAACTCTTTTCTATTTAAAATGGTGATTTTTCTCAATAAGCAGATTATCATTTTTGGCAAATGCCTGAATGAACAATTTCGTGTTTTATTCATATGCTAATCTTGCTAAATAACAATATTTACTAACTATCTTCCCGAGCAATGGAAGTTAAACCCGCATTTTTTTGTTGACTTGTATGAAAAATGGCAGAGAGGTAGGGCGTCTACCTCTCTGCCATTTCTTAATAGTTGTTTAAGAATCAGTACTTACAACTTTTTTTTCCAGTCTAGTTAAACCACTCATTATTATGAGTGCGTTAGTTTTGAGCAGGTTGAACAAATCCCAAGGTTAAGCTATCCTTGGCAAGGAAGTGAGCCAAGTGGTAAGCCCTTTCTTCTGTTTTTAACAGGATTTTTTCGTATAAATAGCGGGTTGCGCGATCGCCCAAGCTCTCTGCCTGTGCAGCTTGGCGACGGATCACACCAAGAATCGCTTGTTCTGCCTTCAGGTCATTTTCTACCATCTGACGGCAAGAATAGACGCCATCGGGTTCTTGCTCAAAGCACGTTAATTCTACCAATTTGCGCAAGTTAGCAACGGGTACTCCGCCCAGTCCATCTAAGCGTTCTCCAATGTCATGGACATGTTCTTGGACTTCGTTGTAGCTTTCGTTAAAGAACTCATGCAGAGAGTAGAATTCTGCACCTTCCACTACAAAGTGATGCTTTTGGTACTGCAAGTACAGTGCTTGGAAACTTGCTAATACGACATTGAATCCTTCACAAACTGGCTCGGTTACACTTTTGTCCAAGAGGACAGGATTGTCATAGACTTGACCAAAATTTCGTAACAAAGTTTGCGTTTCAGACATTGTTGTTCTCCTCGCTTTTGGCAGTTAGAGTTTCTAACTGCTTAGTCTCTACATCTTAACATTTTAAAAATCATAGCAAGCTCAATTAATCTCACAAACTTTTGAGTTTTGTATTCAAAATCAGCCTAAACTTTTATTCCTTTTTAGAGATTTCCACACATATCATACTTAATGTTATCTAGATTACTGATTTTTTTCCATAAACGTGCATTGCATTATCCTGAGTTAGAGGAAAGTTTAAGAATGCTTATAGATTTTATTTTTTTTCAAAAATTACTGAGAAAAGTTTGCACTTAGGTTATTCTTATGTAAAGAAGCTAAGTACAGATCACCATAAAAGGGCGTTCGGAATTGCCTTAAGGGATAATTCATTTCCCAGATTTGGCATAACTTTGGTTTTCGACCCCTATGAATGACAAGTTGTACTAAGCTCCTAACAAACAAAAAATTATGCGAGTCAAGGTGCGTACTTACTGCAAAACTATTGCACTTTTAGGGGGATTGTCTTGAAACCGTCAATTTTAGAACCGCAGGTAAAGTACATCGTTGAGGTAAATTGGGCAGATCGCTGGCAAATATATCGACGCTTGCAGGAACTAGACATTCCTTGCCGGTGTGAGACGAACCAGCCATTGACAGTTGAAATAAGCAATCCTACAGCCGCCATACAACTTTGGAGTGTTATGCGGCAATTTACTACTTGCCGCCAAGACTTAATTGGGACTCTGAAAAAATGCTGGCAGTATCGCACTTAAAAGCTTGCTGTAGCTACAATCTAGTCAAAAACTAGTCAAAAATAGGTCAAAGAAATGAGTAAATTCCACACAACCGAAGTTTCCGAATTTTGCCTTGAGGGAAAGCTTCTAGATTTTGTCATCAAAGATGGTTACAAACTCAAAGGCTTACTACTGCAAACTGCTGACGGTGAATGCTACGTTAAATTGGCTAAACATTTACGTGCTACTTTTGACTTGCGCTTACCAGTAGGTACTTGGTTGCAAGTTGTAGGTGAGAAAAAGTATGACCCGAAAAAGGGCGAAGTCAAACTAAAGGCTCAGCAAGTGATGGCGGCGGCTGTAGAGGTAAAGACGCACAGAGAAAAAGACGCAGAGAGTGAAAATTTGCCCGTGTCTTCTTCTTTGCCCACGTTGGAGTCTTCCCGTGTCGGAGCATCCTCTTCTGGTAACGCCAAGTTAAAAAAAGCCACTATATTAGTGTGTCAAAAGTCTGATTGCATGAAACGTGGTGGCAAAGAGGTTTGTCAAGCTTTGGAAGCTGCTGTAAGCGCTCGTGGTTTAGAGTCAGAAGTAACGATTAAAGGAACTGGTTGCATGAAAAATTGCAAAGCCGGACCAAACTTGGTGATGCCAGACAAAACTCGTTACAGTCGTATAAAAGCTACACAAGTCTCTGCACTTATGGATAAACATTTTGCCGCTGACAGCGTAGACAACGAGCAAGATCAGGAAAGTAAAGTAACGTGCCTATCGCAAACTGAGTGCTGACAGTTGTAGCACTACTATATAAATGGGAAATCTACTAAGAATTTTACTACCGCTGTTGTTCAAAAACTTACTCGTGATTTTTGCAAAAGTTTTGCAAAATCTCTCATCAACCCGGTTTCTTTAAGAAACCGGGTTTATCATTACAATTGTCATTATTTGCATCCGTTAATACGTTTGTGGTTGTGCCAAGATGAAAGTTGGCGGTATTTGAGGAGATAAACTTGCAGAAGTGCTTTTATAACCAGCAAAATTGCAGTTCAAAGATGACTAGAGAACATGTGATCTCAGCCGCTGCATTGCATGAAGCATTTGGGGAGCCTGTTAGAAATGTACTGAGTGCAGAATTTTTGGGGGAGAAGATTTTAATTGATCACGAGCAATGTTTAAAAGACGTGTGTGATTCTTGTAACCCAAAACTGTCACCTTATGACGCAGCAGGGAGCAGATTAGTCAGTGAGTTGGTAAATGGGAACAGCGCACATCCCATTACTGTAACATTCACCATCTATACTTTAGGTTGGCTAATTAAAACGCATTTGAATTTCATAAGATTAATCAAAGATAGAGAACTTAATCAAGCCTATCCAGTTAGGCAAAGAATTAAATCTTGCCTTATATCTGGTCTTCCTATACCTACCTCGTACTATGCGCTCTATGCAGAAGGGTGGGAAGACAACGGTAAGTTTTGGAACGCAGAAAGTGACAAGAAAATTCAGTTCATCAATTACAGAAGTATAAGATTTAAAACTCAGCGTATTGTGCTATCGAATTTGCGTGTGAGAAATTTAGATACAATTCTACTTATACCCTCTGATGAGGATTATAAAAGATTTGAAAAGCGAGTTCAATTAGTGATAGATGAGATTTATGCAACTTGGGGATTTGCCTTTCAAAAGATTGATATAGCTAGTATGTTAAAAAATAAGAAATTAGTGGTAAACAAGCTGTTAACAGCCGATGAAATTATGAAGCTGATCAGGAGGTAAGTGCGAGCACACAGAGTGTAGTGCCAAAGAAAATCGCTTATTTTGCTTAGCGTAGTGTTAGTTTGTGCGATCGCTCTACTAGGATGGCAGACAAAAACTTGATATTAGATAGAGGAAGCAAGTCTATGGCTATTATTATTACTCTCACTCCAGAAGAAGAGGCGAAACTCCACAGAAAAGCTGCAAGACAAGGGAAAGATGTTGCGATTGTTGCTGCTGAACTCTTGGCTAGTGCTTTAGAGTGGGAGGCGCAAGACTACGAAGAGGCTATTGCAGGCATTCAAGGTGGCTTAGATGATTTTGAGGCGGAACGATCCCGTTCTTTTAATGAATTTGCGGAGGAGCAGCGTCGCAAATACAACTTGCCAAGCAACCCATGAAATATCGTGTTGAAATTTCAAGTGTGGCAGAGGCTGAAGTAGATAGTGCATTTTTATGGATGTCTCAAGTTACCTCAGCTGAAAAGGCAAGTCACTGGTATGAGGGGTTGCTCAAAGCAATTGAGTCTCTATCAGAAATGCCAAAACGATGTCCGTTGGCACGGGAGAATGACTATTTCACCAAAGAAATTCGGCAGCTTCTCTACAGTCGAGGGCGCAACTCTTACCGTATCCTTTTTACCATTGTGGAAGGCGAAGAGGTATTCACAGTTCGGATTCTCCACGTTCGACATGCTGCAAAGCAAACAATTGGTGAGAGCCAGGAATCCAACGAAACCTAATACCAATTCTCTATAAACTTGCACTTAATAAATATTCTTCTGTTCCTTGGCGTTCTTGGCTTCTTGGCGGTTCGTTTTTTAATATTAAGTGCATCTTCATGGGGAATTGGTATAACCATATTGCACTAGACGAATCGTGGATGGCATAAGGTACCCGCCTTTCAGTGTTCGCGTAGCGTACCCAAAGGGTATTGGCGCAAAGCGTCCGCGGTAGGCGATGCTCCAGAGGAGCCGCCCAAAGGGCGATTGCCCAAGGCTTCGCCGTGAGCGCTCAGTTGAACACGGCAGTGAGTGGCAAAGCTAATCACGTATCAAGCCGCCATAACAACTACATTGATTCCAAACGCTGACGTAATTTGCTGCTTAGCGCATCAATCACGGTAACGACTACCGACAGTATCAGGATCATAGTCGTTGCTTTAGTGTACTCAAAGCCATCTATATAACTTTTTAGCTCAAAGCCAAATCCACCAGCACCAACAGCACCAAGAACTGATGCAGCACGGATGTTGTACTCAAACATCCACAAGGTGTAGCCTAACACCAAAGGTAGCACTTGCGGCAAAATACCATATTGGGCAATTTGGATTCGCGATGCACCAGCGACTTGCAAAGATTCTATAGAACGAGGGTCAACCGCTTCGATCGCTTGTTGATAAAATTTTCCTAAGTAGCCAATTGTGTAAATACTTAAAGCGAGTGTACCTGCTAGTGGACCAAGTCCAGTTGCTGCGACAAACAGCAATCCCAGAATAATCGACGGGACAGAACGTACAGCATTTTGCAGAAAATTAGCTAACCATTGTAGCCAAACTGGGGCGACATTGCGGGCGCTAGCAATAGCAATAGGTAGAGAAAGCATTGCCCCAAGAGTCGTTCCTACCACAGACATCTGCACAGTTTCTACTAGTGCTTTGATTGTTTTGTAGAAAATATCCCAACTTGTATTCGGGGGAAACAACCGCGATACAAAATCAATGATGTTGAACCAGCTTTGTTTTAATAGTCCAAAATCTACTTTCAAACCTTGGAATGCCCAACCATAAACTAAAAGAACAACGCACAAGATGAGTAGGCGACTCACCCAAGAAAAGCGTTTCCAAAAACGAGAAAAATTTTTCATTACTAAAAAAGAATTCGCCTACTGTGTGCGATATCGATTATGCTTGAGCAAATTGAGCTTGCACATTGTCGCAACACCCATCATAAACAACACATCCAGCATCCAACACAATTGCTCGTTGGGCGTACTGCGCTGCTACACCCAAATCGTGTAAAACTGTAACAATTGTCATACCTTGTTGCGAGTGCAGCATAGATAAAGTTTCCATCACCTGTTTAGATGCTTTGATATCCAATCCTGTGATTGGTTCATCTGCAAGCAGAATTTGAGGAGATTGAATTAAAGCGCGGGCGATCGCCACTCGTTGTTGTTGTCCGCCGCTGAGTTGACCTGTTTTTTGATAAGCTTGCTCTCTTAACCCTAACTGTTCCAGCAGTTCCAACGCTTGACGACGGTCATTTTTAGGAAACCCAAACAGCGTTTCCCAAGTTGTCCTAGCGCCAAGGCGTCCGCACAGCACATTCTCAATTGCCGATAATTGCCTAATCAATCCGCCGCCCTGAAATAACATACCAACATCACGTCGAATATGAGGCAGCGTGCGTGGAGTTAATTGTACATCATTGATCTCAATTGCTCCCCGCACGATTGGTACTAACCCAACCAAAGAACGCAAAAGCGTAGACTTACCCGCGCCATTCAGTCCCAGCAAAACAACAAACTCACCCTGATGAATCTGGAGATTAATTTGGTTAAGGATAGGACGATTCAAAGCTGCGGAATAAGCAGTTTCTACATCCTGACACTCAATTACTGGCTGGCTCATGTGCGGTTGGGCATTTTCATTATCTAGTTGGGTAACACCTTAGAGACCATTTATAAACTAAACCTTAATGTAGGGGAGGCAAAAAGCGGTGTGGATTTTCCTCCCGGTTTATTGCCGTTGTGTTACGGCACGCTTGTGACTAAAGATAGTGACAATAAATATAAATATTATTGCCGTAACGCACGCCCGATCAATGGTGCGTTGCGCTTCGCTATAACGCACCCTACTAACATTACGGGTCAATTCCTGCGTTTTTAAGGGCTTCACGGATTGGTGCTAAGTGCTTAGTATGGTCAACTTTCACCAATTCTGTGGAGTTATACAAGCTGCGAAGCAATTCGTTGTTTTGTGGTTCATTTAACTTCAGCATGGCATTGACAAGTCGTTCGCGCGTAGCAGTAGGAACGTCATCATCAATAGCTACGCCGTGTGCTGGAACTCCAGGGATTTTATAGAGAACTCGTAACTGGCTTTTTTCAGCATCCGTAATATACGGAGTGTTGAAAGCATATTCTGACACAGCCCCTACATCTGCTTGACCTTGCACAACAGCTTTTAACGCCTTACTGTAATCGCCACCGTAGACAACTTGACCGAAGAAAGCGTCTAGGCGATCGCGGTTTGGCACAAGTTTCTGTTTCACCAACTCACCCACAGGGAAGATAAACCCCGATCCAGAAGTGGGCGAAGTAAATGCCATTCTTTTACCTCGCAACTGTTCTAAAGTCGCTTTGGATGTGCCTAAAGTTTTGAGCGAGCTATCTTTGGGGACAACAATAATTGAATTATAAGTGTATCTTCCAGAGTAATTCGGACGTACCTCTGCTAAATACAAGCGTGCGTTTGCGAGTTGTTCAGCTTTCAAAGCCGGACGGCTGCTTAAGAAAGCCACATCAGCGGTGTTTCCTCTCAACGCTTCTACAGCAGCTGTATCATCGCCGATTTTTGCCTGAACTGGTGTTCCTAGTTCTTTAGACAAAAATGTCGCGACTGCATTTGCTTTATTTTGTAAGTCTGTAGAATCAGACCTATTAGGAAAGATAACTGTTAAAGTTTTTTGTTCTGCTTGAGCAACTAATGTTGAACTCTTCTGATTTCGGGTTGAGTTAGCAATAGCTTGCATACCTCCAAAGCTGCTAGCAACTAACCCTGTAAGCACTGCAAACGCAGCGCCAGCGCTCAATAAACCCTTTTTCCTCACACTCATTTGCCACCCTCCATGATAAATATTTCTTAATAGTTTTGAGAATTTGTTTTAACAAGATTGTTATTAAGAAGGAATATTATTAAGCTTTTTGGAGAAAAAGTCAATCAGTGCTGAGTCGTTCGAGGGTATTGGCTAGAAAACTTGAACTCAGAACCCCACCCCCAACCCCTCCCCGCAAGCGGGGAGGGGGGGAATAAGCTTGATGGTTCCAAATTTAAAATGCACATTACTATAGCTGAAAAACAAGATCCCCGACTTCTTAAAGAAGTCGGGGATCTGTGTCTCGGTGCAACATCGATGGCGCGATCGCTTCGTTAAGCTGCGCGATACGCGTAGCGTCAAGCCTCCGGCTTATCGCCCCTATGGTCGGTTACAATAAATGCGATCACAAATGCGATCGCTTCCTGAAACTGCGAAGATCGCTAATTTTCAGTTTCATTAGGATGTGCTTGTAACCAATTTAGCAAGTCACCCATTGCTGTAAAATCTAATAACGCTTCGCCAAGTGCTTCTAAATCTTCCAGTGAAAGAGCCTGTACTTGCTTTTTAACCTCTTGAGATAGCTCTCCTACTCGTCTTTGTAGTTGCCGTAGAACGATATCCTGCTGTCCACGTTCGTAGCCAATGCGCTCGCCTGTAGTAATGTAACTCATTACACGCTCCTGCTCAAACTCCTTAAAATCTTGCCAAAACTCTGCTTCTAATGCTTTTGGTAAAATCATAACCCAATCCACGAAGCGATAAAGGTTACGAATATCTTTTTCTGGAAAACCTAATTCGTACAATCGCCGAATTAAGCTAAATTTCCAAGTTTTGCGTTCTCCTGGCTTTTTACTAGTTTGCTGTGTTTTCAAATGTGCCATCACAACCGTTGCAAAAGGATTATCGCTCTTCTCTAATTCCGTCCAACGGTTTTGATAATCGAGAAGTTTGATGGTTCCAAATTTAAAATGCAGACTCGTATCAGGATAATTATAACTGTATTGATTTGGTCGCCATGTCGGGTCTGGATCACACAAAATAGCTAAACTAATGGCTGGTTTCGCAAATCTGTCAAAAATTCGTAGGTTGTAGGAAAACATTCTTTCTGCAAAGTTATCTTCCGGTTTCGCCTGGATTTCGACATGGATTAACAGCCAAATTTCTTCTCCTTGAATTTGCCAAACTTTGACTAATTTATCTGCGTATCTTCTTCCTTGTTCGGCATTGCGGGCTATTTGTTGAAATTCCTTATCAAGAAATTCATGGGGACGTTTCCAATTAATTAATGCAGCCGTTTGAGGGAAGAAGAATTGCATTGCTTGGGGAAAGTAAGCTTCTAAGATTTCTTTCCACGGTGAATCATTATCGACCGTTACATAAATCCTGCTCAAGTTTAGTCAATGCTAATCAAAACTATTCAACTGAACTTGAACTTCGTTTACTTCCTGCTTCACTCTGGAGAAGTCGGCTTCAACCAGTCCACAGGCTATCACTGTCTAACTGACAGCTTTGCTCAAATTGATTGCTGCATTCAAATCGCGGTCAATTATGAAGCCACAATGACCACATTCAAACACTCGCTCATCAAGTCCGAGTGTTTCTTTTTTTGTTCCACAGTTAGAGCAAGTCTTGCTAGATGGAAACCATCGGTCAACAACGACAAGTTTTGAGCCATATAACTCACACTTGTAGGTTAACTGTCTACGGAACTCAAAGAATGACATATCAGCGATTGCTTTAGCTAGCTTGTGATTAGCCATCATGCCTGATACATTGAGGTCTTCAATCACTACTGTGCCGTGGTTCTTAGCTAGTAGTGTTGTAGCTTGGTGCAACGTATCTTTTCGGATGTTGGCTATCTTTCTGTGGAGCCTAGCAACTTGCGTCTGTGCCTTTTTCCAATTATTAGAACCGATGATTTTATGGCGGTTCAACCACTGTATTCTAGATAACTTGGCTTCGTACTTTTTGTAAGATTTAGCTCCGGCTATCACCTCACCACTAGAGAGTGTGGCTAATGATTTGACTCCTAAGTCAACGCCTACAACGTCTGTATTGCCTAAGTCTTGAACTTCAATGTCAAACCGAAAACTGATAAACCATCTATCAGATTGACGAGATATTGTGCAAGATTTAATTAACTGCTGTGGCAATCGTTCATAGGTCTTAAGAACACCAACTACAGGCACTTGAATCTTGTTGCTGCCTAAGATTTTGACTGTGCCTTCAAGTGTGAAAGAGTCTCTCTTACCTTTTTTCTTAAACTTTGGAACGCCAGCAGTTTTGTTAAAACAACGCTTCCAAGCTTCGCGCAAAGCCATTAACGCTTGTTGTGGTGTAGATTTGCTGCACTCGTAATACCACTTATTTTCAGATTTCACCAGTGCCACCAACCACTTATGTAAATCGATAGCAGTGGGGAACTTGATTTTCTCCTCAGGATTGGTTTTGTTGTGGTCAAGGATTTGTTTAGTCAGCCCAAGTGCCCAATTCCATGCATGGCGTGCCACACCACAATGCTTCATCAGTGCCGTACGTTGTTGGTTGTTCAGTTTCAATTCAGTCTTAAAGCCCAGTAGCATTGCGTCATTTTTTTTATGGTATATATAGGTTAACCAATATAAAATGCTGTGTCAATCATGCCATTCAAAAAAGGTCATCAGCTGGGAGCAAAAAAGAAATTGCAAAGACCACTAGACAAACAAGCAATCGCATTTAAAGGCTATGAAGGGCAAAAAGAAAAACTCAAAGCTGTTCCTGATTGGCAAGAACGATTGAGAGAGTTTGTTGATCAACTCATCTCAAACCTACCCAAAAATGACTAACAATGCACACAGGTGAATAGAGATTAAGTTACAGTTTCTAACCCTTTTGCGTTCGGAGGTCATGAATGAGCTTGGTATATGGTACTGGTGTTTCAATTATCAAGCTTGGGCGTGCAATATAGCGGTTCTCATTGACGTGCCATATCTCAACGCGATCGCTTCCTTAAGCTGCAAAGATCGCACTCCATTTCAATGACAACAATGCGATCGCCGTTGCCTTGCTAAGATTCATCAGAATCTAAATCTTCATCATCTTCATCTAAGTATGTTAAGTCTTTGCCCTCAAAAATTGTTCCTGCAAAGTTTGTTCCTTCACGCTTTGTCTTTTTAAGGTCCGCCTCTCTAAGGTTCGCCTCTCTAAGGTCCGCCCCACTAAGGTCCGCCTCTCTAAGGTCCGCCTCTCTAAGGTCCGCCTCTCTAAGGTCCGCCTCTCTAAG
>NZ_CAWUDP010000055.1:0-72501 GCF_963920835.1 Scytonema sp. PCC 10023 | reverse complement strand
CTTACTACAACTCACTCCATATTGCTCCGTCTTTCAGTTATTTGGTACAACGTCTATTTTCTCTGCAAAAGTCAATTATCTTTAAGGTGAGTTCGACAAACCTCACCCTCCCAACCTCTTTCTCCTAAAAGGAGAGGGAGGAGCAACATTAGAATCAGGGTTTGAAGCCCCTCTCCTCGTAGGAGAGGGGTTTGGGGTGAGGTCTGCTTTGACGCGAGTCGAACTCACGTTATCTTTAAAAATAAACCACAGATGAACACAGATAAACACAGATAATTCATCGGTGTGCATTTGTGTTTATCTGTGGTTATATCTAAAAAAGATACTTTTGCAAGAGTTCTATTAGTTTCGCCGCCTGGCTCTTGGGCTTTGAGTTTTTGGTTGTGAACCTTCAGTACTTGGTTTTTGATACTTGCCTGGATATTTCTTTTGGAAATATTCCTCCATCACTTGTAACACCATTGGGGCAGCAACACTACCGCCACCACCGCCAGAATGTTCAGCAAATGCTACAACGACAATTTCTGGCTTGTCGGCTGGAGCATATGCTCCAAACCACGCATGGTTTGCTTTCACACGACCCTTCCACGCCTCAGCCGTACCACTTTTACCAGATGTTGGAGGAATTGTTGGCACATTTAGCGCCTTACCCGTACCTTCAGACACCACCTTCCGCAGTCCGTCACGAAGAACTTTAATTGTGCTTGGCTTCATATTTAAAGATTCGCGCCAGCTTTTTGCTTGTTCATGGTCTTTGAGCAAGTGTGGTTGCACTCTGTAGCCACCGTTTGCAGGTACAGAGAACATAACAGCAACTTGCAGTGGTGTCGTTTGCAAAGCGCCTTGACCAATGGACATATTGATGGAGTCGCCTACAGTCCAAGGCATTTTCCACACTCTCTGCTTCCATGCTTCATCTGGAACATTACCTTTGGTTTCTTCATTTGCAAACTCAATGCCAGTTTTTTTGCCAAATCCATATTTCTGAGTCCATTCTATCAAGGTCGGACCACCCACTCTCCTTCCAACTTGGTAGAAGAAGGTGTCACTACTCCAAGCCAATGCTCCTGCAAATCCCAACGGACCAAATCCAGCATGGTTCCACTCACCAAAAGTTACCCCGCCAACTGTGAGAGAACCGTAGGTTTGCAGCACTGTGTTAGGAGAAAATTTACCTGATTCCAGTCCCGCACTCGCAGTGACGATTTTAAAAGTACTGGCGGGTGGATAGGCGCTGCTGACAGCGCGATTGAGTAAAGGATGGTTTTCGCCTTGTACGCTTTGCCAATCTTTTGTGGACAGTCTTCGTTTGGAGAAGATATTCGGGTCAAAGGTGGGGTGAGACACCATTCCTAAGACACCACCATTATTTGGGTCGAGTGCAACAATAACCCCGTTGCGTCCATTCAAAGCTTTTTCAGCTGCCTTTTGCACATTTAAATCTATTGTGAGGCGAATATCATTACCTGCTGTTGCCTGTTTTTCTCCTAACACTCGTATCGGACGACCTTTGCCATCCACTTCTACCTGCTGACCGCCCCATTCACCGCGCAACAGTTTTTCATACCCTTTTTCCACCCCCATCTGACCAATGACATCTCCGAGTCGGTAACCTTCTTGTTTCTTTTGTTTCAACTGTTTTGGGGTCAGTTCCCTGGTATATCCGAGTACATGAGCTAACTCCTTGCCGTGTGGGTAGTAGCGTACAGCTTCTGTATGAATTTCTACGTCTTTAAGTTCGTTAGCGTATTCTTTCAATCCTGTAATTTCCGCTTCGTTGAGGTCACGAGCAATCCGCACGAGAGAAGAGTTGTAACCTGCCTCCTCTAATTTCTTTTCCATCTCCTCTACAGGGATGTTGAGAATTTGCGACAGGCGCGGACCGACAACTTGCTCCCATGATGGCTTCGTGTGTGCCATTGGCCACAAATATACAGAACGTGGATAGCGAGTTGTAGCTAATAATTTGCCATTACGGTCAAAAATGTTACCTCTTTCTGGTTGTTTGGGGATCGTCCGAATCCGGTTTGCTTGTGCTCGTTCCCTGAGTTTAGGTCCTTCAACAATTTGCAAATACACCAAACGAGCGCCAATACCAGTTGTCATCAATAGGGTAAATATGATTAAGAATAAAGGCTGAAAACCCCGTCCTACAGTGCGTGTATTTTTTTTGTTAGATAGTTGAGGTGGTTGCAGTAAGGTCATATTACAAATAGCGATTCAGAAAATAGCATTATATGTATACAATTACGCTAACTTTTTACCCGGATTTCAAGGAAAACAATTCGGGTAGCCTAGCCTTTTTTGATGGTTTTTACTATCTAGCATAAACTAAATTGTTTTCCTTAGTTGGTTTCAAAAACCCCATTAAGAATTAGCATTATTCAAAGGAAATTACCAATTTTCTTGAGAATAATATCAATTTATCAAGTCGTATCTAGGGGCATGGTTATTTTTGAGTAAATTCATACTATTTTTAGAATCAGTACCACTAATATGAGTTGCTAGTTCCACCTATGATTTTCTGAGTTTTACCTGAGAATATATGGATAAATTTATTACAATTTAAAATAAGAACTCTAAGGGGACACAAAGGCTCCCTACGCAGTATTATTTAGATTTGCAGTTACGGCTATAACTTGTCATACTGAGAGAAACGCAGGAAAACGTAGATGCTACGGATACTTTCCAATGCGCGACGCCACTAGCACCAACTCGGAGAGAACCCCCGTATGAAAGTATCTCCTGCAGGGCAGTGAGACAAGGCGAAGCGTACCGCAGCGCCTCCGCTTAGGGTGTCCGCAAGGCTTACGACATAGCGTTCCAGTGCTGTGCCGTAGGCATAGGGCTTCAAGGGAGAGTAGAAAAACTTAGGATCATGAAAGTTCTACACTCCGTGTTCGCACAATGACAAATTTGAACCCAAGTTGGTATTTACAGAGTCTATGCAGGTGGACTTTGTTCCTGTGATTGCACGACTTTTTGTATCAATCCCCAGTCTCAGGTTCTGAGTTCTTTGTCTTAGCTTGTGATTCGTCACGCTCAGGTTTTTTATACTTGCCCGGATACTGCTTGTGAAAATACTCTTCTAGGACTTGTAACACCATCGTATATTTTCTGCTGTAAATTGTTGAATTCTTTTTCTGGATAGAATAAACAAAAGTGTAACTCGTCGTTCGCGTAATCGACTACATTAAATAACACAAACACTGAAAATAACAGGATCGAATAAAGGATAATGCCTCAAATTTTGACGCAGAATCAGGGGGAGAGGGTGGCTTTTGAGTCGCTGGATGTTGAACTGCACAATGTTTTCAAGTTTTTTAACCAATATCCTGCTGTACATGGAGTAGACTTAAACGTCAAACAGGGGGAATTCTTCAGTATCCTAGGTCCCTCAGGGTGTGGCAAGACAACCATGCTACGTTTAATTGCAGGGTTTGAAACAGCTGACGCTGGTAAGGTGGTGATTCAAAGTCAGTCTATGACAAATGTTCCTCCTTATCGCCGACCTGTCAATACAGTATTTCAAAGCTATGCTTTGTTTAATCACTTGAATGTTTGGGATAACGTTGCATTTGGACTGCGGCTAAAAAAAATACGTCGAGCCGAAATTCAAAGCAGAGTTCAGGAAGCTTTGGAACTTGTGAAAATGGAAGGGTTGCGATCGCGCGTTCCTAGTCAACTTTCTGGCGGACAGCAACAAAGGGTAGCATTGGCACGAGCATTAGTCAACCGTCCCGCAGTGTTACTACTAGATGAACCGCTTGGAGCGCTAGACTTAAAACTGCGTAAAGAAATGCAGGTTGAACTCTCAAATTTACATAAAGAATTGACGTTAACCTTTATCATGGTGACTCACGATCAAGAAGAAGCATTGTCCTTGTCAGATCGCATTGCTGTAATGAATCAAGGCAAAATTGAGCAAATAGGCAGCCCGAGCGAAATTTACGAACAACCCCGGACACCTTTTGTAGCCGATTTTATTGGTGATACCAATTTATTTGAAGGTGAAATAGCAGGTATCGATGGTTCAAACGTCATAATTTCCACAAAAACACGACTGTCAATTGTTGTAAAGCGCCAGCAAGACACACCAACGGAAATATCGCAACCAGTAGTCGTTAGTGTGCGTCCAGAAAAAATTCAGCTTTCACTGTATAAACCCAGTTTGCAAACGAACTGCTTTGAAGGACGGCTAATCAACATCATGTATCTAGGGACTCACGTCAATTACATTGTGCAATTGACAAACGGCTTACGCATCACTGTTTTACAGCCGAATACTTTTGGTAATTTACCAAGCCGCGAAACGCCCATATATGCATGGTGGGCGGAAACTGATTGTCTAGCTTTAGTTAAAATTTAATGATTCAGAGACGACAATTTTTAAAAAGTCTAGCTGCGCTTTCTAGCTTGTCTTTAGCAAGTTGTGGCTGGAGACTTGGCAATGTGCGAGCTTATTCTGCTACCAAAGGTCCTCGTGACCAATTTTATATTTATACTTGGGAACAATATACAGACCAAGAATTATTCAAAACTTATAACGCCCAAACAGGAATCAAAGTACTTGCAGACGTGTATGATTCTAATGAAACCATGCTAAGTAAAGTGCAAGCTGGGGGTGGAGGCGCTTATAGTGTTATTTACCCAAGCGACTATATTGTGCGGAAAATGGTGAATTTGGGATTGTTAACTCAATTAAATCATGAGCGTTTAATTGGTTTAGATAATTTCTTCCCACGTTTTCAAAATCCTACCTATGACCCTAATAATAGCTACAGTTTGCCTTTTAATTGGGGAACGACTGGTTTTATTTATAATTCCGAAAAGCTAAAAACTCCACCAGAAGACTGGGACTATCTTTGGCAGAATCAAGAACAGCTGTCAAAACAGATGACGTTGATGAATGATGTCCGAGAGGTGATGGGCGCAGTGTTGCGGATGCTAGGTTACTCTTACAATTCAAAAGACGAAAACGAAATCAAACAAGCTTATGAAAAATTGAAGGTTTTGAAACCTGCATTAGCAGCTTTTACGACAGATGCTTGGCGCAATCAAATTTTGGCAGGAGATTTATTGTTAGCAATGTGTTACTCATCAGATGCTGTAAAAATCTCTAAAGAAAACCCTAAATTAAAATATGTGATTCCTAAGAGCGGTTCCTCATTATGGACTGATACAATAGTTATTCCCAAAACAGCCGCAAATGTTGATGGAGCTTATGCTTGGATTAACTTGCTTTTACGACCAGAAGTAGCAGCACAAACAAGTCAACGCCTCAGTCTTTCTACACCTAACCGTGCTGCGTTTGAGCAATTGCCAAAGAAAGTACAAAATAATTTCAGCTTGTTTCCTCCAGAGTCAATTCTCAGCAAGTGTGAACGTCTCGCTCCTTTAGGGCAAATTGAAGAAGTTTACGAACGTTACTGGACTCAATTAACAAGTGGCTAGAATTTTGCATTTTTGTACAGCGGATTCTCTATTTTGCTTGATACATACTATCTGCCAAATGCTGAACCTAAAATCCACAATCTAAGACCCAGCGCTTCCATCTTTTTGAACGCCGTTTTTATCTCGTTTCAAACTTTCTTCAAGGGCTTGAATTTGTTCTCTACGTGCTTCCAATTCTAATGAACGACGTGCTAAGTCTTGGTTTTGCAATGTTAGGTTTTGTCGCCACTGTTCTGCTCGATCTGCTTCTTGTTGTAAGAATTCCGGACTAATACCAGTAGTTAGGTAAGCTTTTACCAAATTCAGCACCCAATTGGTGGCGTCTTCTAGTCTTTCTATATCGCCTGTTGGAGAAAGTTCCACTAAAACGAGCAAGTTCTCAGTCAAAGTGTTGCCTTTTCCCAGAAGAATAAAAGCTTCTTCTGGGATTATTACCCACATATTTTCAGCTTCCTCACGTGCTAATAATCGCAACTGCCGCTGATCTAAAAAATCGTTTTTATGCACTTGGGCTAGATATAACATGGAAATTTTAATGATTAGAAATATACATTAAATTTATAAAAACAGTGGGAATCAGTTAGTCGTTAGTCGTTAGTTGTCAGTGATTCTTTTTTAAGAACTAAATGTACAGACGCTGTATAGCGCGTCTGTACAACCAACAACGAACATTCCTTAAAGCTATGCTAACCTACGCAGGCGATCGCGCAAAATCTCTGCTTGTTTCTCAGCCTCAGCTAAGGCATTCCGCGCTCCTTCTACCACATCTGGTCGTGCTTGCTGCACAAAATTAGGATTACTTAACCTAGCGCTTAGAGCTTTGATTTCGCCTTCTACCTTGGTCAGGCGTTTTTTAATTTTGTCACGCAGCGCATCAATGTCCACCACCCCAGCTAGGGGAAGTACCACTTGCACCGTACCAACAACGTCAGCGATCGCTTTTTCTGGTTCTTGTGGTTGTTGTGTTTCTGGTTGGAGTTGATTTTCATCAGCAGTTGGTGGGAACAACTGCTTCCAGAACTTTTGTCTCCCCTCAGCAAGCACTAAATTTCGGACAACGAACCAACTTGAATAACCAAAACCAACAATTTTAAAGAAACTCCCGATTAAGGGAATATCATCAACAGAATCAGCTACTGCTAGACCCACTTTAAACAAATAAATGATGCCAATGATTAATACTATCTTTGTCCAAGTGAACCCGGATTTTTGACCAACAAAAGTTTCTTTCTTTTGCTCAGCAGCGATAGTTAAATTCTCAACCTTTGCCAAATCTTTAATATAAGGCTGTCCAGCAGTGAGAATTTGCTGTTCTTTATCGCTTGCGGTTTGCAAATTCACAGTCACTTTTACCCCAGGTTTAACATCCGCTTCTGCTCGCAAATTGCGAATTGTGCGAATTGTCCCAAACAACAGTTCAAATTGTTCCTCCAAAGCAGGGTCAATTAAGTTTTGCTGAGTCTCAGGGTAAAGTTGTAAAGACAAACTTAGCTTAGTATTCTCTCCTTGTTGAGTGAGAGTTTGCCAAATTTCCTCGGTAATATGAGGCATAAAAGGATGAAGTAATTTCAAAATCCCTTCCAGCACATAAGCGAGGGTTTGTTGTGCAGTGCGACGAGATGCGGGGTTAGAATCCTTTTGTAGCCTAGATTTGACAAGTTCAATGTACCAGTCGCAGAAGTCGCCCCAAATAAAATCATACAGTCCTTTCGCCGCTTCCCCTAAACCGTAATTGCCGACGTAATTGTTGGTTTGTTTAACAACTTGGTGGTAGCGAGAGAGAATCCAGCGATCGCTTAACTCTAACCCCTCTCTGCTTAGCGGAGAGGGGGTTGGGGGGTGAGGTTCTCCCAATTGTTGCGGCGTTTGACCATCCAAATTCATCATCACAAACCGCGCCGCATTCCACAACTTATTAGCAAAGTTGCGGGATGCTTCCACCGATGGTGATTCATCCTTCTTGCGATCGTAATCCAACCGGATGTCTTGACCCGCGCCAGCCACTTCCTTAATCAGCGTGTAGCGCAGCGCATCAGTACCATATTTGGCAATTAGTAACAACGGGTCAACGCCATTACCAGCAGACTTGGACATCTTCTTACCATTCTCATCCAGCACCAAGCCGTGAATGTAAACATCTTTGAAAGGCAACTGCCCTGTAAAATGCCCTGCCATCATTGTCATTCTGGCAACCCAGAAAAAGATGATGTCAAAACCTGTTACCAGAGTGCTGGTAGGATAGTAAGTTGTCAAATCTTCAGTTTGCTCAGGCCAACCCAAAGTAGAAAAGGGCCAGAGTCCGGAAGAAAACCAGGTATCCAGCACATCTGCGTCTTGTTCTATCTTGACATCATCTCCAAATTGTGCTTTTAATTTCTCCCGTGCTTCTGCTTCTGACTTCGCCACCACAAACGGCGTATTGTCGGCGATTGCTCCGCCTGTTTCACTCACAGCGTACCAAGCAGGGATTTGGTGTCCCCACCACAGTTGACGAGAGATACACCAATCTTTCAGCTTCACCAACCAGTCACGATAGACCTTTGTCCAGCGTTGGGGGACAAACTGTGGAGAATTTTTCTGGTCGAGGAACTCTAGCGCCCTATTTGCTAACGGACGAATTTTGACAAACCACTGAGTCGAGAGGAGAGGTTCAACGGGGACTTTACCGCGTTCACTGTAGGGAACAGTATGCTTATAATCCTCCACCTTCACCAGAAACCCATCAGCCTCTAGACGAGAAACCACATTTTTTCTGGCGTCAAAGCGGTCTTGTGCTTGGAAAGGACCAGCATTTTCGTTCAACGTGCCGTCCTTATTCATAATATTGATAAACGGCAGATTGTGCCGCTGACCCATTTCAAAGTCATTCAGGTCATGCGCTGGAGTCACCTTCACGCAACCCGTTCCAAAAGTGGGGTCAACCAACTCATCAGCAATAATGGGAATTTCCCGATTCATAATTGGCAGAGTCAGTGTTTTCCCAATCAGATGCTTGTAGCGCTCATCATTAGGATTCACAGCCACCGCAGTATCGCCCAGCATTGTTTCCGGTCGGGTTGTCGCCACCTCCACGTAACCAGAATCATCCGTGAGGGGATAGCGGAAGTGCCAAAGATGACCATCTACCTCTTTCGAGTCCACTTCCAAATCGGAAACTGCTGATTGTGACTCTGGACACCAGTTCACCAGATACTTACCGCGATAAATCAGCCCTTCTTCGTAAAGGCGGAAGAACGCTTCCAAAACAGCTTTGGTTAAACCCTCATCTAAGGTAAACCGTTCCCGCGTCCAGTCTACCGATACACCCAAGCGCCGCAATTGACCAACAATCGTTCCCTTAGATTTTGCCTTCCATTCCCAAGCGCGTTCTAAGAATTTCTCGCGTCCCAAATCATAGCGAGTTTTCCCCTCTGCCTTGAGTTGCTTTTCCAGAACTGTTTGCACGGCGATGCTGGCGTGGTCAGTTCCGGGTAGATAGAGGGCGTTATATCCCTTCATTCGGTGGTAGCGCACGAGAGTGTCAATCAGCGTATTGTCGAAGGCGTGTCCCATGTGCAAGCTGCCGGTAACGTTGGGCGGCGGAATAACGATGCAGTAAGATTCGCCGCCTTTGTTGGCGTCAGCTTTGTAAATTTGGTTTTCTTCCCAAAATGTTTGCCACTTGGCTTCAGTGGAGAAGGGTTCGTAAAGACTGGGGAGGTTGGTGTTTATTGCGGTCATGCTGGGAAAACTAAGTGTGGAAGGACTTTTATAAATTTTGCCACAGGGTTGAGGAGTGTTTTATGGAAATGAACCGCCAAGACGCCAAGAACGCCAAGAAAAGAGAGCCAAGTGAGGAGATGGATAGATTAGCGTATGCTGTGATTGGTGCGGCGATTGAGGTGCATCGGGTGTTGGGACCAGGGTTTTTGGAGTCGGTTTATCACCAGGCTTTAAAGCTGGAATTTCAGATGCGGGGAATACCTCACACGTCTAAGCATGCAGTAGCAGTAACTTACAAAGGTTATCAGGTCGGCGAGGGCGAATTAGATTTTCTCGTTGGTAATGTTTTAATCGTTGAATTGAAAGCTGTGGAAAAGTTAGCTCCTATCCACGAGGCTCAAGTCATTTCTTACCTGAAAATGACCAACCACCCCCTCGCCCTCCTCATCAACTTTAACGTTCCTGTACTTAAAGAAGGTATTAAACGTATCATCCTCTCTTAATCTTCTCTTGGCGCTCTTGGCGTCTTGGCGGTTCATTAATCAAAAAATCTCGAAATTTATTTTTTTACTCGTGTAGTTATTATTTATCAATTCCAGAGGTAGCACCCACAAAAGAAGTACAAATACTTATGAAATTAAAACCTAGTTTACTTCAACTCAGCGTCATCATAATGACGGTATCCCTACTTGCTTCTTGTACCAGATTTCCAGAAACAACTCAGTCAAATTGTGATCATCCACAAACGGCACAACAACCTTATAACTGTGATAACTCTAGTAGTCATGGTAGTAGTCGAGTTCACTATGGAGGTTCTGGATATAGATTCGGTAGTTCCAGTCACAATGATAGTAGCTCAAGCCGTTCCCCATCTAAGGTAGGTCGCGGTGGTTTTGGTAGTTTCGGTCGCGGTGGTCATGCGGGTGGTTAGGAGAGTCAAGCAATGAATATGGATATTTTCAATAGTCCTCAACGCGATCGCCTATTTCAGTCGATGAAAATGGGGTGGTATAATGTTTGTCCCATTGAGGAAGGAACAGGCATCCCTCTGACTGACCAAGAAGTTCCATATGCGCTTTATCACTGCCGTAAAGTTTCGCCACAGATGATAAAGGAAATCAAGCAAGCATCTGAATTAGTCGGTAGTGTCTTAATGCAAGCTTGGTCAGTTATCCGCACTCTTGATCAGGAAACACTACTTTACTACGGCTTTCCTAAAGATTCCATCAAAATAGTAAAGTATGACCCTTTACCACCATTTTGTATGCGTCTTGATTGGTGCTGGAACGAAGAAACTGGAGTCAAAAAGGTTATAGAAACAAACCCACAAACTCCTAGTTTCTGGTTTGAGTGTACTGAAGGAAATGGCAAAGTTGCTCAACACTTCGGTTTGAAACAACCAGATTTTAATGCTCAAACTATCTTAAGTTTAACACTTAACCAGCATATACAAAGAGCAGCAGAGTGTGTAAAGAAACCAATTACCAATTGTAGAGTTGCTTTTACTGCTTTGAATAATGCTGAAGATTTAGGCACTATGAGATGGTTAAGCAGCCACTTTCATCATAAAAGTGCTGTTTTCCCTTTGGAGTTTCTTCGTGTCAAAGATGGTAAATATTTATTTGATTATAGAACGGGACAACCGATAGATATATTATTTATCTGGTATCCAGTTGAATGGGCAATCCATGACACTGATGAAAATGGGAAAAAGTTATGGTTTGCACTAGAGCAACTTGTCTTAGAGAAGAAAGTTGTCATTGTTAACTTTGGTTCTGCCTTTGCACTGCAACCAAAAAGCATATTTGCCCTAATTACAGATTTAGGTCTGGACTTTTTTAGTCCTAAAGACGCTGATATTATTTTTAATTATTTCCCAAAAACATCATTAACTGCATCTGACTTAGGAAATTCATACTTTGCTAAACCTATTTTAGGAAGGGAAGGTGAAGGAGGATTTGCTGTCAAGTCAGGAGAAATAATTCTTCGTAGTCATAGTAATGACCCGTGGTATACAGAACAAGATTATGTGTATCAAGAGTTATTAGAGTTTCCCCAAGTAGAAATTGCCGGAAAGTCTATGACTGCGGTTTGGGGAGCATGGCTATACAACGATGGAAACGACAAGTTTGTCTCTGGAGGTGTAGGAATGCGTGTTTCTGAGGGGCAAATTACAGATAACATTTCATATTGGTGTCCAATTGGGTGTTAGAAAAGGAAACGAACCAAATTCATGAAAAATCAAACAGTGTCTCGTTCCCCTTGGACTTTCATCCCAACGCTATACTTTGCTTCTGGTGTGCCTTACATCATTATCAACACAGTTTCTGTCATTTTCTACAAGAAACTAGGGATAAATAATACTCAAATTGCCTTGTGGACCAGTTTTCTTTATCTCCCCTGGGTAATTAAAATGTTATGGGCACCTATTGTTGATACTTACTCAACCAAAAGAACATGGATACTTGGCACACAATTCGCCATGTTCTGTAGTTTGGGTTTGGTAGCCTTTTGTTTACAACTCCCCAATTTCTTTTTTGTCTCCCTTGCAGCATTGACAATCGGGGCATTTATTTCCGCTACTTATGACATTGCTACTGATGGCTTCTATCTGCTGACTTTAAATCCAGCACAGCAAGCATTCTTTTCTGGCATCCGCTCACTTTTTTATCGACTCGCTGTTATCTTTGGTTCAGGGTTTTTAGTATATTTAGCAGGTCAGTTAGAAGTTTCTCTCAACAATATTCCTTTAAGCTGGACTCTTGCTATTGGGTTTTCAGCTTTAGTTTTAGCGATACTATTTATTTTTCATCGTCTTATTTTACCGTTGCCTGAGTCCGATTCTCAACTCCAGGACAAAACGTTAACAGAAACGATACCTTTTTGGACTGTGATAACTTCATATTTTCAACAAGAGAAAATAGGAGCTATTTTAGCTTTTATATTGCTTTATAGATTTGGCGAAGCAATGCTTGTGAAATTAGCTTCGTTATTTCTATTAGATAAACCAGAATTAGGAGGATTGGGGTTATCAACATCAGATGTTGGTTTAGTCTACGGTACATTTGGGGTGATTTCCCTCATTATAGGAGGGATTTTAGGTGGTGTTGTCATTTCTAAATACGGATTAAAAAAGTGCCTTTTTCCTATGGCATTGGCATTAAATCTACCAAATATCTTTTATGTGTACATGGCTTACACTAAACCCTCTCTGAGTTTAGTTTATCCCTTGGTTTCCTTAGAGCAATTTGGATATGGTTTTGGATTCACAGCTTTTAGTGTTTATCTCATGTATATTTCTCAAGGTGAATACAAAACTTCTCATTTTGCTATATCTACAGGAATTATGGCATTAGGAATGATGGTACCGGGGTTAGTCAGCGGTTATATTCAGGCAAAATTTGGATATCCATTATTCTTTGTTTTAGTTTGTTTACTAACGATTCCCGGGATGATACCTCTATTTTTTATTCCTTTAAACGAAGACAATAAGCGCCAAACAACTTAAGCTAGGAATTGCGATCGCAGAGCAATACAAACCCACGCTGATATAATAGAAAATCATCTACGTCCATCTGCTATAGACTGCGGTTGAAAATCCAAAATAATATGAGTTACGTTTTAGGAATTGATGGCGGCGGAAGCAAGACAGTTTGTATTTTGATGGATGAGACAGGTAAAGTACTAGGTCGTGCTGAAGCAGGGGCATCTAATTATCAGAGTATAGGCACAGAAGCAGCGCTAAAGTCAATTGAATCTGCAATTTATGCTGCCGCATTTGAGGCGTTAGAGTCTACAAATAATATTAAGATTGAAGCCATTTGCTTAGGGTTAGCAGGTGTAGGTCGTCCAGAGGATATCGAAGTCGTAAAAGGTATAGTACAAGAATTGCAAAATAGCAGCTTGCTTCCTATAACATGGGAATTACCAGCATCTAATATCGTCATTTGTAATGATGCTTTGATTGCTTTGGTTGGCGGAGTTGGTTATCCTGTTGGAATTGTAGTTGCAGCAGGTACTGGTTCTATAGTTTTTGGGCGAAATCACAATGGAGATACCAAGCGAGTTGGCGGTTGGGGCTATATTTTAGGAGATGAAGGAAGCGCCTATAAAATTGCTGTAGCTGGTATGCAAGCAGCATTAAAAGCTTATGATGGACGCGAGATGTCAACAAGTCTTGTAGAGGAATTCAAACAGCATCTCGGTCTTACAACTATAGAAAATTTAATAGAAGTTATATATCGGCGAGGATGGGGTGTAAAAGAAATAGCTGCTTTGGCACCTATAGTTGATAACGCCGCTGCTTGTGGAGATAAAGTAGCTCATATAATTATTGATGATGCTGTAAAAGAGTTGATCAAAGCTACTTCTACAGTTATTGATGCAATTTTTAGCAATAGCGAACGTTTTCAAGTCGTCACTACAGGAAGTCTATGGCAAGGAAAATCGAGAATTCGTGAGAAATTTGCCACATCTATTTTGACATTGTTTCCTTCAGCAAAAGTGATTTTTCCTCGACATGAACCTGCTTATGGTGCTAGTTTGTTGGCATTGCAGACGTTGGCGGGGGAAAGGGTGTTTTAACGAACCGCAGAGGCGCAGAGGAGGACACTTCCGTGCGGGGGTTCCCCCCGTTGAGGAAAGTGTCCGTTGACGCAGAGGGGAGTTAAGAGAGTAAACATCTTGCAAAATTCGATAAACGCCCTCAGACTGGAAATCTGAGGCTACACATACAAAGCCCCGAAGTTCCCTACGGCGGGAAACCCGCCTGCAGGACTTCTCTCTGCCTACGCAGGCTAAATACACACTTAGTCCCTGTCTTGCGGACTTAGTTTCTATAGCAGCGACTTATATTCGTCAACTACTTTTGCAAGAATCTTAATCATTTAGTTAAGGAGGTATGAAAAATTGACAGAACAAATATATCTGAAAAATGAAGTGATTAACAATAAATCCCCACATCTGCCAACCGTAATAGAACTAGGGCGTCGTAATCGTGCAACCCTTGGTTTTTTACCTAAAGGCGCTTTTGAGGAACGTGCTGCAAAAGGCGAGATACTTGGAGCTATTGATCGTGAAAAGGGGTGTATTGGCTATCTGTTGTATCGGTGTTCCTATGATCGGATTACCATTGTTCATCTTTGCGTCGATTCATCATATCGAGGTAAGGGGGTGGCGAAACTACTGGTTGATTACCTTAAACAAAGAACTCAAGAAAAATATAGTGGGATTGGCTTAAGCTGTCGCCGTGATTATGGGTTAGAAAAAATGTGGTCTAGTTTAGGTTTTGTTCCGCAATATGATAAACCGGGAAACAGCAAGGATGGAAAGCTGCTTACGTTTTGGTGGTTTGAGCATGGTCATCAAAATCTATTTTCTGCTGCTTATATGCAGAAACTTGAGTCAAAACTTTGTGTGGTTCTTGATGTCAATATCTTTTTTGATTTATCTGCAGATGAATGTATTGATAATGAAGAATCAAAATTACTGTTGGCTGATTGGCTAGCTCCGGAATTAGAGTTATGCATAACTGATGAAATATTTAACCACATAAATATTATTAGCTACGACTCTGAAAGAAAACGTCAACGCGAATTTGCAAATACTTTTACCTGCTTGCGCTGCTTAAGTCAAACGTTAGATAAGCTGTTGGAATCGTTAAGAGAATTTTTACATAAAAAAAGTCTATTGATACCGGAACTAGAGTTGCGCAATTTAGCTAGAAGCATTGCCTCACATTCTCACGTCTTCGTAACTAGAGAACAGCGATTATTAGATATAGCAGATGAAATTTATGAAAATTTTAGAATGTTAATTATTCGTTCTAGTGACCTGCTTATTCAACTAGAGGAGCTTCGTCGAAAACCTGACTATCAGCCTGTAAGATTGGCTGGTACTCGACTGGAGCAAGTACGAGTTCAAAGAGGACAGGAATATTTATTAAAAAATGATTTTCATAGTGTAAAACAGGGTGAAACTAAGGCTGAATTTCAGCAGCAGTTGCAGCGGTTTCTTACTGAATCAGAAAAATTTGAGTGTTATGTCATTTTTGAAAAAGAAAATCTACCTCTTGCTTTAGTGGTGTATGGTAAACATAAAAACTATGAGCTAGAAATTCCCATACTAAGGATTGGAGACAATCCTCTATCAGCCACACTTGTACGCCACCTGATTTTTAAGTCAATATTACGTTCTGCTCGTGAACGTCGGCAATTTACAAGAATCACTGAGTCTTACTTAGAAGAAACCGTTATTAAGGCTATTCAAGAAGATGCTTTTGTCCGAGTAAATAATGGATGGCTGAAAGTGAACTTAGCAGTTGCTGAAACTGCATCACAGCTATCCACACGTCTCACTAGTCTAGCCTCTACTTTGGGATCAGAATACAATTTTTGCCGACACATCGCCGCTAGTCTTAATACAGAAAGTTTAATCACAGATGTTCAAGCATCAGCAGATATTGAACACTTTCTTTTCCCAGCCAAAATTATTGATGCTGAAATTCCTACGTTTATCATTCCCATTCAACCTAGATGGGCAAAGGATTTATTCGATGAAGAATTAGCTAACCAAACGCTATTTGGAGCTAAACCTGAGCTTGCCTTCAACCGTGAAGCTGTCTATTATAGATCAGTTCAAAACTCCGGAGGATTAAAAGCCCCATGCCGAATTTTATGGTATGTAAGTGGAAAACAAACGGAAGGTAAAGGTAAAGGATTCAGCGGAGTAGAAGCAATTCGAGCCTGTTCTCGTCTTGATGAAGTCATAATTGGTAAACCTAAGGAGCTTTATCAACGTTTCCAGCGATTAGGCGTGTACACATTAAGTGATATTTTAAAGATAAATACAGATAAAGATGGAAATATTATGGCTCTTCGTTTCAGCGATATACAGTTATTCATATCACCTGTAACCTTAAAGAAACTTCAAGAAATATCATCTTTAAATTTATTACTTATATCACCTTATAAAATTCCTCAAAATTTATTTGATAAAGTGTATAATTTAGGTGTATTCAATTAAATATGAACGGTATAAAAATGCCTAGTAATATCCTGCTACTATCAATACGTCCTAAATATGCAAAAAAAATATTTGAGGGTAATAAGAAAGTAGAACTGCGGCGGGTTCGTACTCGATTAGATAACGGTGACTTAGTGCTAGTCTATGCTTCGTCTCCTCAAAAGGCTTTGATAGGCTCCTTTGAAGTAGATAGTATTTTGGAAATTCCTATTCAAAAATTTCCGGAAGACCTTAATAAAATTTGGAATAAAGTCAGTGAAAAAGCGGAAATAAGCCGCCAAGAATTTGATATTTATTATGCGGGTGCTTCTCTATGTGTATGTATATTTTTTAAAAATGTTGAGCTTTTACCTAATCCTGTAAATTTAACACGTTTAAGAGAGGAATTTTCTGACTTTAGACCGCCACAAAGTTATCATTACCTAACATAAAATGAATTTAATATCATTAAGTATATAGCACAAAATAATACTTCTAGTGTTTCGGGTTATTAAGTATATTATTCATAAATAAGAAAAAAATTACAGTATACGATTACATAATGTTCGCGGAAAAGAAAGATGAATTTGCGAGGCTGTTTCAGGAATTTTTAAACTCATATCCCTACACACCACTTGGGCTACGTCACACAGCAGCCTATGAAGAGCAGCGTCAGCAGGGGAAGAGGAACTTTGAAGCGATCGCAGCAGCAGCAGACTCTGGAGAAGACGTAATAGAGTTAATACTACTGCAACTACTACCTTATCCAGACACCACCAAAAATCGTCAAAGGGGGGCTTGGATTCATATTGGTTCATCTGCCACCAAAGACATAAAAGAATGTTTTGAGGCAGCAATATGGATAAAGCCGGAAGAGTGGCAGTACATTGCTTTGGCGATTTTGAATTTTGTCCGTCGCTGCAATGATGAGCCAAAGCAGTTGTCAGCAGCTTGTGGAAATTTTTCGCAACTGCCTTATGCCCAATATTTACAAACAGGAACGATCACGCCTATCCTCAACGCACTGCAACCAGAGGAATTTCTATTGCTCAACAACCAATTGATACGAGTTATTAACTATTTTGCAAATACAGCCTATACGGAAAAACTAACTGATTATCCTATATTGAATCTTACTGGAAAAAAGCTGATTGCACAATTCTCGCAGCAGATGCACCAATCAGGTGTGCCAGCTTTGAGAGACGATGACTTGTTCGATATGTTTTCTAACTGGCTAGTAGCTGTTAAAAAGTATGATTTTACTGGCAAGGATAACCCACGATTTAAAGAAGTGGAATCGCAACCAGAATATACCTTAGCTGAATGCACTGAAAAAATCGGCTTCAATGAAGCAGAACTAGAACGCTGGATACGCGCAATTAATCGCAAAAAACAAGCCATACTATATGGATCACCCGGAACTGGAAAAACATTCATTGCAGAAAAACTTGCCCAACACTTAATCGGCGGCGGTAATGGCTTTTCTGAACTGGTGCAATTTCACCCAGCGTACTCTTATGAAGACTTCATTCAAGGCATACGTCCCCAAAATGAAGATGGAAAATTATTATATCCGCTGGTTCCAGGTCGCTTTGTACAATTCTGTAAAGAGGCAGAAAACCGTCAAGGTATTTGCGTTTTAATAATTGACGAAATCAACCGTGCAAATTTAGCTCAAGTTTTTGGTGAACTAATGTATTTGTTGGAGTACCGCGACAAAGAAATCCCTCTAGCGGGCGGTAACAGGTTTCACATTCCCGCTAACGTTCGTATCATTGGCACGATGAACACAGCAGATAGGTCAATTGCTTTAGTAGATTATGCACTGCGCCGCCGCTTCGCATTTATTGAACTCCGCCCAAACTACGATGTGCTACGACGGTATCACCTGAAAACTGGTTTGGTGGTAGAGGGGTTGATTCAAACTTTACAGCGCTTGAATCAGACAATTAATGACAAAAACTATGAAATAGGTATTTCATTTTTCTTAACAGATAATTTAAGTGAAGATATTGAAGATATCTGGCGCATGGAAATTGAGCCTTATTTAGAAGAATACTTCTTTAACCAGCTAGAAAAAGTAAATGAGTTTCGCTGGGAGAAAGTCAAGCAACAGTTATCACTATGAAGTCAGGACAAGCAAGAATTCTTGAACTGACTGAATATGCAACACAGTCATTTCATTATAACGAGATACCCGAAGCAGTAGGAATAGAGTTATTTAATAAATATAAAAACCAACTAAATATAGATTTTCCTACTTATAAAACAGGTAATAAATGGCAACTCAAATCAAATGGATGGGTAGGTTACATTCCTTTAAGCACTGAATTTGATTTAAAACTTAATCCCAAAGTGCCTATAAAAAACCTTTTTGGAATGCTGGAATATGCATACACTCTAAAGAGTTTCCGCTTTTTAGAAGGGCTGATGGATTGCGAATCTCTAGAGGAATTTTACAGCCATCTGGCTTATGTCTTAGCCCAGCAAATTCTAGAACGTTATCGAAAAGGATTATATCGTACATACTTACCTAAAACAGAGCAACTAAGCTATGTATGGGGAAGGTTAGATGTGCGACAGGCTATTCAAAACCTGTGGGATATTAAACTTAAATGCCACTACGAAGAACATACGGCTGATATTAAAGAAAACCAAATTCTAGCCTGGACACTTTTTATTATTGGTTGCAGCGGCTTGTGTTCAAAAAGAGTATCTCCAACGGTACGAAAAGCTTATCACGCTCTGCAAGGATTGGTAACGCTGCAACCCTGTAGTTCACAAGATTGTATTGGGCGACAGTACAACCGCTTGAATGAAGATTATCGATTATTACATAATCTCTGCCGATTTTTCTTAGACAACACTGCACCAACTCATGAAAGGGGCGATCGCACAATGCTACCCTTTCTCGTCAATATGGCAAAGCTGTATGAAAGTTTCGTTGCAGAATGGCTGAAGCAAAACGCGCCAAAAGGCTATTTTTTCAAGCAGCAACATCAGGTAGAAATAGGTCAGAATCGACGGTTTTCTATCGACCTACTACTGTGCGATGCTGCTACTAGCAAAACATTAGCAGTGTTGGATACTAAGTATAAAGCTCCTGATAAAGCGGCAGATGCTGACATTCATCAAATGGTAAGCTATGCCACAGCTACAAAGTGTAACCAAGCCATTTTGATATACCCAAAACAGCTTACACAGCCTTTGGATGTTAAAAGTGACGACATCCAAATCCGCAGCCTCATCTTTTCCCTAGATGATAACCTTGATAGCGCAGGTCAGACCTTCTTAAAAAACCTCCTCCCCCTCTGTTAAACTTCTCTTTCCTCTGTGTCAACGGACACTTTCCTCAACGGGGGGAACCCCCGCACGGAAGTGTCCTCCTCTGCGCCTCTGCGGTTCATTAAACGCCGAAAATCACCCAAACAGGTGAATCAACAAGGCGAAGCGCACACTCAATAACAAATCGTACCCTGCATACTCGCGGTGATATTTTTTAGGCAAAGACACCAACTTTATCTTTGCGCCTTTGCGCCTTTGCGCGAAATTATCCGAAATTGTGGTCAGGGAACTGTAGTTAATACTAACGAGATTGCGCTATAATCTCTATGTAGTACAATAGTAATATACAATCAACATAAAGAGAGGCAAAAAATGAACCATCGGGACTTCTAAAACCGGACTTGACGAACCCGGCTCATGGCATTCATGCTATAAATCTTATCGTCTACAAAATAGCCGAGGATCTTCAAGCTTCCGGATATCCAGAACCAACAATTTGGCGTTCTTCCCCTATCACTACAGTCGCGAACAACTTCGACAAACTTTATTTCCCTTCAGATAGCTTGTCGCGATCGCCAAAATACACCCGCTACCTCAGCGACGGTAAACTACTCAGAACTCACACCACCGCCATCATGCCAGATTTACTCCCTAAATTGCAGGGAGAACAACTCATCGTCCACTCCGGTATTTGCTATCGCCGGGATGTGGTGGATAAACGCCATGTAGGCGAACCCCACCAAATGGACATATGGCTGATGAGCGAACATCAGCATCTGGGTAGAGAAGCTTTAGTTAAATTCATTCAAACCATCATCCATGCAATTCTTCCTGGTGTATCCTATCGCCTGAATGAAACCTCACACCCATACACCTGTAATGGTTTAGAAATTGAGGTTTTAGTAGATAACAAATGGATTGAAGTGGGAGAATGTGGCGAAGCTCATCCTGGTTTATTAAAACCAGGTTACACGGGTTTGGCATCTGGTTGGGGATTAGACCGTTTGGTGATGGTGATTAAGGGAATTGATGATATTCGCTTGCTGCGAAGCACAAATCCCAAAATTGCCGCGCAGATGACTAACCTAGAACCCTACACTCCAGTATCAAATCAACCCAGTATCAGCCGCGATATGTCCATTGTCACCGGAATAGATACCGAGTTGGAGGATATTTGCGAACAAATAGTAGAAGTGTTAAAAGATGACGCTGAACTACTAGAGTCAGTAGATATCCTAAGCGAAACCCAATATCACCAACTTCCCCAACAGGCGATTCAACGCTTGGGTATCGAACCCTATCAGAAAAATCTGCTGGTGCGAATGACTCTCCAGAGTCTACACATGTCCATCACAAATCAAAAAGCCAATATCTTAAGGGGATTAGTTTACCAGAAAATCCATCAGGGCAACAAATAATTTAACAAATGTAACGGATAAGTTATCTGTGGCTCTCACAAATAAACTATCCGTTACATCCGTTACGCTCATCCGCTGCTTACCACTTAAGTGCTGCTTCGCTTCAGCATCTGCAATTTGCCCTTATACGGAGCGTATCGCCATTTGGGATCGCTCCGCAAAGATGTGTTTAACACACTTTTGTAATGGGAAAAGGTGTCAAAACTGGCTTTACCGTGATAGTTACCAATACCGCTATCACCAACACCGCCAAATGGTAAAGATGGCACAGTAAAATGCATCACTGTGTCGTTGATACAAACTCCACCGGATGAAGTTTCCTGCAATACTCGCTTTTGAAGGTTTTTGTTTCTAGAAAATAAGTACAAAGCCAGGGGTTTTGGTCTTTCGTTAATAATTGCGATCGCCTCTGTTACATCGGTGTATGAAATCACAGGAAGAATGGGACCAAAAATTTCATTCTGCATCACCGACTCTTCCAGTGAAACATTATCAATCACCGTGGGGGCAATATAACAATCATCTGGGTTGGTTTCGCCCCCAATGATAATTTCACCATCTTTCAAAAATTCGCGCAGCCTGTCCAAGTGTTTGTGATTGATAATCCTGGCATAATCTGGGCTGCTAACTGGATTATCGCCATAAAATTCTCGGATGCATTTTTGGATGTTATCCAACAAATCTTGCTTGATAGTTTTATCTACTAAAAGATAGTCAGGGGCGATGCAAGTTTGACCAGCATTAATAAACTTGCCCCAAGTAATCCTTCTGGCGGTGTGTTCGACGTTGATGTCAGAATCTACAATACAAGGACTCTTCCCGCCCAATTCAAGAGTAACTGGTGTCAGATGTTTTGCCGCTGCCTCCATGACAATTTTGCCAATCGCTGTTCCGCCAGTAAAAAAGATGTGGTCAAACTTTTCTGCCAACAGTTTTTGGCTGGTTTCCACACCTCCTTCTACCACAGCAATATAAGCTGGGTCGAAATGCTTTTGGATAATATCAGCCAAAACATGAGAGGTATGAGGGGCAATTTCTGAAGGCTTGAGAATCGCACAGTTCCCCGCTGCGATCGCACCCACTAACGGCGAAACAACCAGCCCGAATGGGTAGTTCCAAGGTCCAATTATCAGAACAACTCCGAGCGGTTCTGGATAAATTTGCGCTCCTGTGGTAAATTGCTCAAGCAGGCGGCTTGCGGCTTTCTTGGGCTTAGTCCAGGCATTGATATGTTTGATAGCATAATCAATTTCCTGAATGACGCCAACCTCAGTTATAAAAGTCTCAAATTCTGGTTTATTAAAATCCGATCTCAACGCCTCAATAATTGCAGCTAGATGTTCGCCGACTGCTTTCTTTAGAGTTTTGAGCTGTTCAATGCGAAAAGCAACATCTTTGGTTTTACCAGTTTTAAAAAAGTCACGTTGTTGGCGGATAATGTCTCCAACGGCTAATTGAGCAATCATCATTTTTTCCTTAAAAATCCAAATTTTGGATCATGGCTTGTAGCGAAAAACCGCAACTGGTCAGTTAACAGTTACCAGTTATCAGTTATCAGTTATCAAGTATCCGCACGCTTCAGTTTCATCATTGGGAGAAACACCACACTCCTGTGCACAGAAAGCGTTGGTGTCAGTACAACCACACCAGCCCGAGAAAGCGTCACTGCGTAGGTAGCTGTTCACTGTTTTAAATTGTTGGTGCTGTAAGTCCGAACCGTTCTTGAAAAATACAAGCGCTCAACAACCTCATCAAGATAAAGTCAATTGAAGTGCGTGTAGTATCATCCATTTCAGGCAGTTCGTCTAGCAGTGCGATAACTGCTGCTTGGTTGTAAAAGGGCAATGATGCCATAGCTGAGCCGCGCAGTGTGTCTTGGATCAGTTCGTGCAATCGCTCATTCGGTTTAAAGGTAGAAGGCGGGGCAAGGAACGGGTGCTTTTGACGGTGGTAAACCGTGTCCGTCAGGAAGGGACGTGCCGCTTCTCGCAACACATATTTCTCGGTCATGCCGCGAATTTTCAGCGAAACCGGCATTTTACACACTAGCTCAACGACATGGTGATCGAGAAATGGCAAACGTCCTTCGACAGAGTGCGCCATTTCCACGCTGTCGCTCAGCATTCTGAGAATGTAGTGCAGAAAAATTGATTTAGACCACAAATAGAGGGATTGATCCACTGGTGAGCGCCCAGCAAGTTGCCCCTGCACATCGAATTGATTTAAAAAGATGCGATAGGCGTCCCGGTGTGCAAACTTTGCGGCAAATTCAGGCGCGTAGAGAGCGCAAACTTTAATACTGGTGGCTGAATTGGCTTCTATCCATGTGGGTACAAAACCTAACGTCCGTTTTATACTTGCCAACGACATCACTGCGCCGTCAGGTAGCATGAAGCCGGAAGAGACTGCATTGTTGCGCTGTAATGACAATAACTGCTGTACAGTATCTTCCTCTTGCCGTTGTGTGTTGTAGAGCAACATATCCCGGCGTAAATGGGGATAGCCTCCAAATATTTCGTCGGCACCTTCACCAGTCAGTACAACTTTGTAGCCAGCCTCACGCACAGCCTTACTCATTAGGTATTTGGCAGCACTAGAGGCGTTGTTGAAAAGTACCTCACCATGCCAAACTGCGTCAGCAAAATTGTCGGCAAGGTCAGATTGGCTCACCGGAATGATTTGGTGATTTGCCCCGGTTCGCGTTGCTGTCTCGCGAGCGATCGCTTCTTCGTCATAGGCTGCATCGTCAAAGGAGATGGTAAACGCACGAATTGGTTCAGAAGTGTGCGTTGCCGCTATCCCCAACAAGGCAGACGAATCGAGTCCGCCACTGAGATAGCAACCAACTGGCACATCAGCCCGTAAGCGGAGTCGAACCGCCTCGTCCAATGTGTACCGAAGTTTTTCAATGTATTCGCTTTCGGTATATTGAGGAAGCGGATCGTCCGTGCGGGGGTAATTAAAATCCCAGTAGCTAATCAGTTGAGTGTGGTAGCGCGAAGCAAGGAGGAAGTAACCAGGCGGCACCTGATACACGCCTTGAAAAAAGGTGCGCTGTTGGTCGAACGAGACGTTGCTGGCTTGAAAAAAGGACTCGGGATCCCATTGGGCGGGCACACCGGCTGCAAACAATGCCTTGACTTCGGATGCCACATACAGGGTATCGTTATGTACAGTCCAGTACAGCGGCTTGATGCCAAAGCGATCGCGAGCGGCAAACAGAAGCTCGTTTCGTTCGTCCCAGAGCACAAAGGCGAATTCCCCACGCAGATGATGCAAGCATTGTGTACCGAATTCGTTGTACAGGTGGAGGGCTATCTCACTATCAGAATTGGTACTGAGTCGGTAACCCCATCGTTTCAAGTCACGCTGCGTTTGTTCAAAGTCATAAAACTCGCCGTTAACAACAATATGCAGATTTTCGTCTTCGTTAGCAATCGGCTGGTCCCCCGTTCTCAGGTCGATAATGCTGAGTCTGGCGTGACCTAATCCTACTCGTCCATGGGGGGCAACCCAAGACTTCTGTCCGTCTGGTCCTCGATGGTGTAAGCTAGCAATCGCTCGCTTCAACGAGTCCTCTGAAATGGTTTCGTGTTTTGACAACAATGCCACAATTCCACACATAAATTAGGCCTCCGTTTTCCAAGTGCCATGAAAACCAAAGGGAACGGTACTGGGTAATGCCAGCCTGCAAATAGGTTCGGCGTCAAGATGAGCGGCGTCAAATATCCAAACCTCACTTTTGTCGCGATCGCCATCAAACACCACGGTCAAAACCCAACCCTGTTCCGGATTGGACGCGTCTCTTACATAAATGGGTTCTACCGGGTAACAGTTTTCACCCAAGTTTGCTTCCATGAGCCTTCCGGTTTGATGGTCGAAACGACCGATCGTACCCCACAAATCCTGCTTAAGATCAGCCCCTGACCGATATAACAATAAATAGGTAAAGCGCGAAGCTTGTCCCACCTGCTCGGAAGCGACAGTAGGGAACTCGCAGCCGCGATCAAGAACTTCATACATCTCGGTTATCTTGCCTGTTTGCGGGTTAAGGCGCAGCTGCCACAGGCTGCCTTTGGCTGCTGTCTCGGTCTGACCTGTTGGTATTTCCCTAAAATACTGATGGCTGCGAAAATCCTCGTAGCGCACAACGTCCACTACCACAGTTCCACTCGCATCTAGGTAACCATTGCTAAAATGCCACTGGAACCACGGCTCGGCTTCTCCACGACTGACCACCTCCAGAGTGGCTCGATCAATGACCAAAATCTGCGTGCCCTTGTTTGGCACCCAGGAAAACGAGTCACTAAAGCTTTTCTGCTTTGCCATGAAAGGCAATGGATTCATCCGCAGGGGAGGAATGAAAAACACCAGATACCTGCCCGCCAGGACAAAATCATGAAAAAACGGCAGACCATCGAGGGCGATCGCGGCTTGTTGCAGAATCTGTCCGGTGCGATCGCTCTTGAAGAGATTCAACACCCCTTCTTTGCCGTAGCTAATTCCATAGTTATAAATTTCTCCCGTTTGCGGGTCGCGCTTGGGATGGGCGGAATAGGCGGAGCTAGCCTTTAGCTTTCCTAATGTATCGAGTCCAAAAGTCTTTAAAGTCTGTAAATCAAGCGCATGAGGTGGTCCCCCTTCCCACATAGCTAACAGCTTATCTGGCAATGCTATCACAGAAGTGTTCGCAGCATTCTTCAACTCCATACCGAACCGTTTCCACATGTCCCCTGGTGGCGTCATGCCATAGCCCCCAAAGATCAGCTTTCCAGCTTTTTCTTCCGCTTGGTATCCTACCGTTTGCACGTAGCGATAGACCCCAGTGGCTTCTTGATTTCTGAAATGCACTCCTAGAACTGCCCCATCCCCATCAATCCAATGGTTCATTCGCTGTCCCCCGCGCTCGAATCGTGCTGGTCCATTGCGATACAGAGTACCACGCAATCCTGTGGGTATGGCACCGGAAAGAATGGGTAGTGGCGTCGATCCAAACTCAGTTGGAGGATGGGCGAATGCCTTTGCCCAAGCTTTAGCTTGAGTTGGTTGAGTCGAGAAAACCATCAAAGACCCTCCTTTTTGTGTAATTTTTTACAAAATCCCGTGCAAAACTGGGTATGAACCCAATACTTCTGGGTTAACCTCTCCAGGTGCCCCCCCGGCGTGGGGAGAGGGGAGGTAGTTTCCCCCATTCCCTTGTAGGGAACTCGGGGTCCCCACGGAGTGGGGATTAGGGTCAGGGGGGCTAGGGGGGTTAGGTCTGCCTTATCCTTTGAAGTATTGGATATGAACCCCCACTCTCCCCCTCACTTTTGTACGACGCAGGCGACCATTCGTTCTGGTCCTCGGGACAGTTGCAGTGGAAAGGTCAAGACCTGTAGCCGCTGGTTATCAACTATACCGCTGAATAAGACGGTGTCAGCTTTGCATAAGCTAATTTCGAGGCTAATTTCAGAGCCGTTGATTGCCTTACGCAAAGCCTCCACGGCTGTCCAGATCCGAGTTCCGGCTCTGGCTAGGGTATCTGTATTGTCCAGGAGTTGCTTCAAAATTGGCTGGTGTACATTGCTCAACAAGCCAGTCCATTGCAACAGCGTTCGTTGTACAACCCGTTCAATATCACAGCCTTGTGGTCCCTGTCCAACAACACAGACACAGACTTGATTGTCGTGGGAGAGGGAAACATCCAAATCCAGTCCCTCCACCGACTCAAGTACTGGTTTTCCAGACTCGCTCCACCTGAATTGAACCATTGCAGTAACATCATCGCTACTGTTTAGAGCTAGGCTGGCTGCCTTGTATAAAAGAGGCAGTTCACGCTGGTGCCGTTCCTCTTTGGGCAGCAAATGTAAACCTGGAAGATGAGCCAACGATATTTTCGGAGCGATCAAGTTGAATTGCTCAGCTTGCTCGTTCAGTTTACGGCGCAGGATTGTTTCATCCCGCGGGCTGGGAGCGACGATTTCTTCAGCAGTCGGATGATCCTCACGATGTTCCAAAAGCCGTGTCACATAACCGTTAAGCCTTTCGGTGATGTACCCGTCATCATCAATCGCAAATACAGTGCTGCTGTACTCACTCTCGTTACGCGTTTGAGGAGTCATGACTCCGACACGCATTCCAGAGAAACCGCTGTGGCGTTGATAGATTTCAATGCTATCAATCCGCACAGGTAAACACAAATCTTTCGGAATCACAACTTGAGCAGATTGGAGCAGCGCGTCCCTAAAATAGGGGTCTCCAAGTAGTAAGGGCATTGCTTTTTCATCGGAAAAGCCGTTCTTACCTGCGGACGATTCGGCACGCATTTGGGCACCGAATACAAACTTATTAGACTCAAGGCTGTAAATCTGTTGTAGACGCTGGAAGAGCGGACCTTGAAACAGTAGCCAGGTGTAGAGATCCTCCTGTGGCTGAATATCGAGAGGAGCTTCTGGAAGTTTGATATCCTCCTTTGGAGGGTTGTTTTCGATTCCTAGGACAAAGGTGGCAGAGAAATGATCGATAGCGAACCCTGTTTGCTCTGTTCTGATTGATGCGCATACCCGCCGCACTGAGTCTGAAGACTCTCGCTCGATGACTTCCGCATGAATTTCAATGTCCACTCCTTTGTCTTTTGAGACGACGATCGGACGTTCAAGCCGGATGTCTTCGATGCGAAGAGCTTCTAAGGTATGCTCACCGGTTGCATAGGCAACTGCTTGAGCCATAGCTTCTAAGCCGAACACGGTTGGGAACAGGTATGACCCCTTATAGATGTGATCCCGCAGGTATAAATCCCGCTCAAGGCTGAGGTGCGATCGCGCCACAACCTCTACGCCTGATTCGTTGACAAGAATCTGCTCAAGAAACCTTGACGCGGCTGGAAGTGGATACGGGGGTGGGTTCCAGGTATCGAAGCCTTGCATATCTAGCGCGGCTTTTGTGTACATCGCAGCTACGACCACAACTTGAACATCGCCTGGATCGTTTTTGGTTAGCCGCAAAAATCGACGTACACCCTCATCTTTAGGAATTGCGCCTATACCCATCTTCTCGAGACTCCGCACACTTCCCATCCGCGCACCCATTCCGACCTCATCCCACACACTGTATGCGACGGAAACAACAGCGGTTTGCGGGTGTTGAGCTTTAAAGCCGCGTAGAATCAAATCCATAGCTTCATTAGAGAAGGCATACCAAGCATTGCGTTGCATCCCTGTAACGCCGATAACTGACGAAAGAGCAGCAAAAAGCTTCAGTGGTGTACCTTGAAGCGCATGATACAAGTTCATGACGCCTTTGAGCTTAGGGCTGACTTCATCAAACGCCGATGCTGTAGATACCTGCTCCGCACGTCTTGGCCAGTTGAGGGCGGCTCCATGAACTACGCCTGTGATCTCGCCTAGCTCTTGTCGTATTCGTTGAATCACAGTCGTTACTGAGTCGAAATCGGAAACGTCGCATGTGTAGTACTCACAAGTCAACCCAAGAGACCTAAAGCGTTCAAGAGTACGCGCTGTTTCTGTACTCCCGCGTCCATCTTCTTTTGGGTGCGGTGAACGACCGACAAGCGCCAGGCGAGCGCCTGTATCCTGAGCTATGGCGATCGCACACTCTGCGGTGATCCCCTTGCCTCCACCTGTTACAATAATTACATCTTTAGACGACCATGTAATATTGCGGCTGTGATAAAGAGCGGGTTCTTGCAAACATGGTCTGGGAACACGACGGAGCAGTTGTGTATCATAACCCACAGCCATGTAGCCATCTTGGGTGGAGAGTTCAGTGAGTACGCGTTCCGCCAGCAAGGCTGGATTTACCTCCGGCGAGAAATCGATGACGCGAACTTTCAGATCAGGTCGCTCGAGATGAATGGTGGCTGCAAAAGAAACGGCGCAGCATTGCTGCATATCGGCTATCTGTGGCTGTGTTCCGAAATATCCCCCGCCAAATTGGACATAAGCCACCGTCGTACGCTTACCTGCTTTTCGCTCTGCTGATGGTATAGCTGCCAAACTGTTTAACCGCCCAATCGCATCGAGCAGACGAGCCTCTGGCGACAACTCGCTACTTGGTATACGGGGTAGCACAGCAATGAAGTGGGTAAAATCAGTGCTTTCCGTCAGTGCGCTAAGACGTGCTTCGGCAAAGGAGACGGCTTCAACTTTAGCCCCTTGATCGTGGAGTTGGTCGTACAACGCCTGTGCGATGTTTAGGTTGCTTTCTTCACAGAGGATGAGTACGTTCGCAGTTTGCCAATTTTCCTGAACATGTCCTTCTTTTGGAACTGATGGCAATTCCTCGACCATAGCCCGGACGATAAAGTCACGCACTAGGGTCTTTCGTTTTACCTCTTTTATCACTCCTGGCACGACACGGTTTCTATTTCCGTTTGGCTCGCTCTTGACAGTTGACCCATTCACTGATGGCTGTGTCAGTGCAGCAGCGACTTCACTGATGGTGCCGCTACTATCTGCCATGACTGCACGAATCGCTTCGGCAATCTCCTGGATTTTGGCGTTGGCTAAAGACGCTGGGTCGATCTTCGCTGCTACACCAAATTCGGAGGCGCTGGCTGCTATTACTTCACCCGCTTTGATTGAATCCAGGTTGAGATCGTCAAGTAGTCGGGTTTCTGGCGTGATGCTCTGTGGTGTGAATCCTGTTTGTTGAGCAATCAGGTTCACAAGGAAGTCCTCGATACTACCTGTTTTGTCCGAGCTAATAACATTGTGCGTTGCCGCGATTTCACTGATGGTGCCGCTACTATCTGCCATGACTGCACGAATCGCCTCGGCAATCTCTTGGATTTTGGCGTTAGCTAGAGACGCTGGGTCGATCTTCGCTGCTACACCAAATTCGGAGGCGGTGGTTGCTATTACTTCACCTGCTTTGATTGAATCCAGGTTGAGATCGTCAAGTAGTCGGGTTTCTGGTGTGATGCTCTGTGGTGTGAATCCTGTTTGTTGAGCAATCAGGTTCACGAGGATGTCCTGGATACTATCGGTTTTGTCCCGGCTGGCAATAACACCCTGTGTTGCCGCAGGCTTAGGCACTTCAGGACTAGAAGTAGGGGACACAAAAACTGGTGCCTTCCCTGTGCCATTGCTACCAATGGGAGAAGTGGAAAGCAGCGGCAAAGTTTGCAAGTCCGCTCGAATTATCTCTGTCAGAAACCCCGCACGCCGAGAAATGTAATCAGACAGTACCCCCCAGGGAACCTGAGTCTGTTCGGTGAGCATTGAATGAAGCGAGGTTTCGGACGCTCCAAGGGCAGGAGATACGCTCGTCTTAGACACCTGGAACGGTCTTTCCAACGGGTTTTCGATGAACATACGTTTTGATGCTGGGATAAAGGGACGCACAAGACGACCCTCGTACAAGGCTTCCCAGTTGATTTCACACCCGTGGACAAACAGGGCGGCTAGCATCGTGTTCAAATCCCGGTCAAGTCCGGCTTTCGATTCAACAGGAAAACACTTTGGCTGTTCTGAACCAACAATATCGCGCACCAAACCGGAAAGCACTTTGCCAGGACCTACCTCTACTAGCAAATCGCTCTTCTGTACCAGTGTTTTCACTAGAGAGATGAAATCTACTTGTGCGACTACTTGATTTGCAAAGTGTTCACGCAGTCGAAGTCCCTGTGCTGGTTCCCGCCCGTCCAAACTTGAAAATAGGGCAAAAGGTGTCTCTAAGAGCGTTTCTGGTACCAGTTCGTACTGACTCAGATGCTTGGCGGCTGTAGAGACTAGTTGAGAATGAAAGCCATTAGAAACCGGAAGCCGACGCGTTTGGATTCCGGAAGCTGTGGCAAGTTCAATCACCTGCTCAATACTCGCCTGCTCTCCAGAAATCACCATCTGCTTTGGGCTATTGATGTTTGCTAGGACGGCGTAGCCACTGACTTGCTTTAACAGTGTTTCGGCTGTTTGTTGCGAGCAAGCGAGACTTGCCATAGCGCCTTGGCTATTGCCGTTTGCGGATACGGACATAGCCTGTCCTCGAACCGCTGCTAGACGTAGCAGAGCCTCCTCGTCAAAAGCACCTGCTGCGTGAAAAGCAGTTAGCTCTCCCAGGCTATGACCACCCACAGCAGTTGGCTTTACCCCGAGACGATTGAGGTAACGCATCCAAAGAAGCGAAGCAAGACAGATAGCTGGCTGAGCAACTTCGGTTTGTGCCAGTGTCCTCGACCACCCTTCAACTTGCTCTGTATTAATAGCGCGGTCTACTGGACGGTAAATGAATTCACTCACTCCTTGGCAACCAACAGAGCGCAGCCAGCCATCCGCCTGCTCCACCAGTTCCCGTGCCCAGCTAAAGCGCTCTACAAGCGATCGCGCCATATTTAACTGCTGGGAACCCTGTCCAGGAAACAGAAAGCCGACTTGGTTCTGCCGAACAGCATTCCCAACCCAGACTTCTTTCTCTTGAGAGATGACTACCTCTCCTTTAGGAGGGGGTGTTTCACGCAACAATTTTTCCAGCAGGCTGAGACGTTCAATCAGCTCCTTAGGTGTACCCGCAATCACCGTTGCTCGAAGAGGCATTTGCGGTTCTAGTTCGCGGGTAAGGTGCAAAGCCAGATCGGTAAGTTCGCACACGCTCAACCCGGACGCAATACTCATCACAGCCGCAGTGCGTTGCAGCAAAGCAGAAACGGATGCAGCACTGAGCACGAATATCTCCGTTTCTTGGTTGGAAACCAGCAAAGACCGCTCCTCAATAAACGGTTTGAAGTGAGCAGCCGGAGCATCGCCAGATTCAAGAGTCACGTGGCAATTAATTCCACCGAATCCCATTGCAGAAACGCCTGCACGCACGGTCTCCGTCGGGCTGCGAATTTGTCCTTGCAGGATCGGGTAAAGACACTGGGCGGAACTCTCAAATACTGCGTTTGGCTCCTTGCAGCCAGCTACCGGAGGCAAAACACGACGGTTGACAGCCATAACCGCTTTAATGAAAGCTCCTATACCAGCCGCCGCTTTGGTATGACCGACGAGGGATTTGAAGGAGGTGACACCGCAGGAGCGAGGACTTGGCTCATCAGAACTCATTGCCAAGGCAATTGCTTCGAGTTCGGTGCGATCGCCCACAGGTGTGCCGGTGCCATGTCCCTCTATGAAGTCGAGTTTGCACGGACTGTAAGGAGCTCGCTCATACGCACGGCGTAAGGCTTTCGCCTGCCCTTGGCGGCTCGGGGCTGTCAGTCCACCTTTTCCATCAGATGAGATTCCCCACCCATTCAACACGGCGTACACATAGTTACCGTCAGCGCGAGCATCCTCTAAACGCTTAAGAACAACAAACCCACATCCCTCTCCTGGAATAAAGCCACTCGCCTTACGGTCGTAAACTGTCATATCTCCAGCAGTTAGGGCACCGGTCTTGGCAAAACCAATCAATTCAAAAGTGTCCAGACTGATATCGACGCCCCCAGCAAGGGCAAGGTCGAGGTCGCCGTTGGTCAGAGCGTTAGCAGCAGTGGCTACGGCAATCAGTGATGAAGAACAAGCTCCATCCACTGTGTAACCGCCACCGTCAAAGTTGAAGAAGTTGCAGATTCTGCCTGCGATCGTGTTGGAAAGATTACCTGAAAGCGTGTCCTCGGTAATTGGTGAAAACACAGACTTGTAATACTCCTCCATAGTCTCTGCTAGGGAGGTGACAACTTGCGACGGTAGACCTTTTGCCTCGGCTGCTGCAATCAATGCACGGCGGACATACGGCCAGCGCAGTCGAACGTTAGTAGAGCGCGAAAACTCTCCTGTCATAGTGTTTCCGAGCAACACGCCAGTACGTTCAGTCGCAACACTTTCACGTGTGTACCCAGCATCCTCTAAAGCCTTCGTCGCGACTTCTAAAGCCACCCAGTGGGCGATATCTGCTGTGTCAACCACCGTTTTCGGAATGCGTTTACTGGCCCAGTCGAACTCAAACCCATCAATAACCGCCATCCGAGATCCGTAGGTTTTGTCTGGCACTGTAGGATCTGGAGCTTGATAGTCAGAAAGCGGTAACCGCTGATCTGGCGTTCGCCGGAACTGTTGCCGCCTCGCCAGTATGTTTTCCCAGAGTTGCCGTAAATCGCTTGCTCCTGGATACAAGCAGCCCATTCCAATAATTGCAATACCTGGGGTAGATGCTTTGGTTTGCATAACAGTGTTTTTTCTGATTCAATATACAGATAACTGGTTTAAAGGCTTATGTCACAGGTTTTTCAAACATACCGCCTATCATCAATTCACGCGCTGTCGTTGGATTCATATAAATGGGCACTTACGTTTCCGGTAGGCGAGTGTGAAGATAGCCTTGGGTAGAAATTCCCCTCGCCAGACCGATATAATGATTCAAGCCTGCCGCCACCAACTGCTCAACGGCGAAATAGAGAAACAAACGGTTGAGGCGCATCCATTTTGGCAGTATCGGTGCAAGCTGTGTGAACTGGTCGGCAGCTATGCGGTCTATCTCAAAGTTGTGGTTGCCGCCTAAAAGGTAGTTGTTAATGCGACTGACGCTAGGCTTGGTTGTCTCGATGTCCATTTAGCTCTCCGTTAACAGAGTTGTGCTCAGAAGAGAGGTTTGGCACTACAGAAACGATTCTGTGCGCTTATAGACCAGGGACTGTTACCTTAGTATAATTACTACTAGTGTTGGCAAACTTAAAATTAATATCAATCATATACTCAGCTAAAATGCGGTTGCCATGAATAATATTTTGATAACTTTGTCATTTCTTTCGATCTTGTTTTTGTAGAGTCTGATCCACCAGCACCTTACCCACAGCCCACAATATCCATACCGAGCAGCACCGACCTATCCAACGGATCTCGGCTACTACGCCAGGGCAAATACATCTAAATCTGCTTGACAAATTATTATTTATCTGGCTAAAAAAATGGGATAATCGTGTGTCGTAAACTATCTGACTCTCCAAACAGGGCGATCGCTTCCTTTAGAGAATCGATAATGGTGGTATTGTTCAGAAAGACTCTTTAAAGCAAGAAAAACCACCGTATAGAGCAAGTTCCTCTGAAAGTGAAGCCGAAAATTACGATTCCAGACCACTTTGCTGATTTGGAAGATCCCAGAGTAGAGCGCACAAAACAGCATAAATTAATTGATATAATCACTATCGCCATCTGTGCTGTCATTTGTGGAGCAGATAGTTGGGTTCTTCCTCCCTATCTCCCCACCTACTCCTGTGCGTCCTCTGCGCCTGGTGCGGTTGATTTCTCCCACCCCCTCATCGCCAACAACGCCGTCCCATACGCCGCTTCCATGTTCACAGGCTGCACCACAGGAACCTGCAAAAGACGCTCCCTAATTGCCGTCCAGGTAAAATTCGCCGCACCACCACCAGCAGTATAGACGCGGGTTAATCGGTCGGCTCCCAATTCCTGTAACAATTCATACCCTCGTACTTCTATCCGAGCAATGCTTTCCAGCAACCCATGCAAAAATTCCACATCATTATTCGGGCGCGGTTCCAATCGCGGCGGTAAATTTGCCTCATTAATCGGAAAGCGTTCCCCAAGCTTCAACAACGGATAATAATCTAACTCGCTGACTTTTGACCCATCAATCTCACGACTCAACCTTTCTAACTCAGCATGAGTGAAAAATTGCCTTAGCACAGCACCCCCAGTATTGGAAGCACCTCCAGTCAGCCATAACCCCCCCTCTGTCCCCCCCTTGTTAAGGGGGGGAAGGCGGTGGCTGTAAATCCCATATTTCGCATCTTCCACACGGGTGCAACTCAACAGTTTCAGCACCAGTGTTGAACCAAGCGAAGTTACTGCTTCACCAGGGAATTGGGCACCACTGGCGAGAAAAGCTGCAATACTATCAGTTGTTCCAGCACATACATAGCAATCTCGATGCAAACCGAACTGAGACGCAATCTCAGGGCGTAATTCAGCAATAAAAGTTCCAGGAGTTACTACTTTAGGTAGATGAATTCCTATTTGGATACTCTCTAACCAGTCTGGGTATGTTAACTTTTCTACGTCATAACCCAGCTTTAAAGCATTGTGGTAGTCACTAATACCTAATTGCCCATGTAGGAGAAATGCCAGCCAGTCAGCTTGATGCAGAAAATATCGGGCTTGAGCAAAAGATGGTAATTGCGACATCCACAGAAGTTTAGCAAGGCTAGAAGTTGCACTTAATACTGTATGATTTGAAGGCGCTATGCTTCTCAACTGCTCTATCACCGTCGCTCCTCGTGCATCGTTGTACAGCAGTGGTACATCCACAGGTTTACCAGCATCATCGCACAGTAAGACCGTGGAAGACGTGCCGTTGATTGCGATCGCCCTCATTTCGCCCCGCAATTGTTGAGGAATTTGCTCAAGCAAGCTAAACAATGCTGTTTTCCAACAACTTGCTAAGTCCGAAACTTCTGACATTTCAAAGGGATAACGCCCTTGGGCTTGAATACAAGCTTGCTCGTCAATCACCACAGCCCTTGCACCTGACGTGCCAAAGTCTATGCCCAAATAACAATCCATATTTTTATAAATTTTTTTAATAACTCATAACTTATGATCAGCGATTGTTGCATCTTGTAACAACCTATTCCCCAATCTTGGCAAAACAAGGAAAAGTAGTAAACGAGCTATTCAAAATCTGTTGATATTGGGAGGTTTCAAATCATGTCAATGTTAGATACTCTGTACCTTGCTCAGGTGACAACTTCGATCTCAGATACTCAAGTGTACATCGCTCTTGTTGTGGCGCTGATTCCAGGCGTTCTTGCTTGGCGGTTGGCAACAGCACTTTACAATTCGTAACACCTTGAAGAGCTAATATAGCGCTTCTTGTTTAGATGAAGTACAGATTTATCTGTGTTCATCTGTGTCCATCTGTGGTTCTTATTTCTTGATGTATTGCACTCAACTAAGAACCGTTATAAACCTGGCAGTCCAGGGTGCAGTTCAAAAGACGCTTGCGGCTTACTGTCGTAATTTGTTGGAAACCGCACACGTAGTCATGCCAGGTTTATTTTTTCAACAAATAATCTCAGTGTGCCAAGTGCGAAAAAATGAAGTAATATGACAGCTAAATAAAACCGCAATTAGTGCAGCTACGCTTTTTGTGGTGCGTCCGCTCATAAGTGCGAGGTTCTTTTTATCACTATGAACGCCTTTCAACCCTCTAGACCCCCGCTACAACCTATACAACAGCGTCGAGTCACCCCTCGACCAAAGCGACGTCTGCGCCAACGCTCTTATCAAGTGATGGCAGTGGAAACTACGGCAAAAATAGCGGTTAATGTTGTCATTTCAACAGCAGCAATATCCGCTCTGATACAACTTTTGCCTGAGCATTGGTCACAGCAAGATAAGTTACGAGCGATCAGCATTGATGTCAAGCAAATGGAAGAACGTGTGTATAAGTTGCAGGCAGAATTTAGCCGTAGCTTTGATCCGCGCCAAGCTAAGATGATTATGCAAGAACAGGGCTATCGATTTGACCCTAACCAGCGTCAGATCGTCTTTCCAAAGGATGCCACAGAAGTTGAACAAGCACAATAAAATAAAACTGATTCCTTATTGCGTAGTTATGACTCCATCAATAAATTGGGGAGATTGCAACAAAGATAATAGCTAATAGTGAATAGCTAGTAGCTCAGTTTTTAGGAGCTATGTAGTTATCATCTATTAGCCATTGATGGTTATCAGGATGTTTCTGACTTTGCATTTCATGGATACGCCATGCATACGGCAATGAGTGCAAAATCTACCAGTTAAGATGCTGTGGACGCAGCAATTCATCTAACCAATTCTCAACTTGTAAACGCAAGCGCAAACCTGGCTCCTCGCTGTTAAACCCAACAGAAGGCAGTTGAGTTAAGGCGCGACGATAATCAGCGATCGCACAATTCCAATCGCCCCAAATATGATAAGTTCTACCTCGTTCTGCTATAATATGCCCTTCTAATTGACCAAAAAGCAGAGCCACCTCAAAATTCTCAATTGCCTCTTCGTATTGCCCCAAGTCGCGTAAGGTAATGCCTCGGTTAATCCATGCCCTAACGTGGCTGGGATTTAAATCTAATGCCCGATCATAATCAGCGATCGCTGCCACCAATTCTCCACACGCTGCATAGTAGTTCGCTCGATTGTTATAGGCGCTGGCTAATTTCGGATTTAGTTCCAACGCTGTATTATAATCACAAAAGGCTTTTTGGGTTTCGCCACTTTGAAAATAAATCAGCCCTCGATTGTTGTAATCAATAGCATTGTGGGGATGACGATGAATTAATTGACTCAATAACGCGATCGCCTCAATGTAGTTTCCTTCCTGAGCCTTTGTTAGAGCACGAGAGCGCAAGTAGCTGTCTCCCAAAGCAGGTTTGCTGCTACCGTTAGCCCCTTGCTGTTGTAGTACGCTTGTATTATTCAAGGCAAATGGGTTGCGGTGATTTTGCTTGTCACCAAAGGGTAAAAATGAGTGACTGTTCATATATTCCTACCTGAGCTGCTTGCTCTGTGAGATCAACTTATAGGGTTCCCCGTTCTTGTGGTTTTCTAACTGTGTCACTTGTTAAGGTGGCTATGAGTATTTGGGCATAAGCATTGCCGCTATATGCAACCAAAGGTAATGTGTGATCTATGTCTACAAAAGCCATATAGCACTTTCCGTTCCACCAGATAAAGGCACACTATACTCAATAGATGTTTCAATCTAATAATTGATACGTCTTCCCCAAGTCGAATTCCAGAAATAGCCAGATCAATCTCATTGAGTATTCAAGTAGTGTGAGCTACAAGTTGATAAAATGCCAAAAAGCCCTTGTTGTCAAAGAACTCAGAATTTAGGTGTCAGAACACAGAAAAATAAAGATATTGTGAAGACTGAGTCCGGAATTCTGAATTCTATTTTGAAGTTTTGAGAAATTTTTCTTATGGCAAGTGTCACTTCTTATCCCAATGCTCCTGATTTAGCAGCTGACGACTACATCGTCATCGGCTTAGCAACTTGCTTTGTCAAAGAAGACGGAGAAGTTTATGAAGTCGAAGTTATAGAACCTATTCCGTCTGCGTCTTTGGAAACGCTTGTTAAGGGTATTTCTACCTCCTTTAAGTTCGCTTGTGCCACAACTTTGGGTTCTGTACTGGAGGAAGACAAACTTCAAATTCCGGCTGGTTTTCCGCAAACGGCTCAGTTTTGTGATGATTTTGTGGAACGGGCGATCGCCGCTGCTCGCACCTACAAGCGCCGTGAAGCTGCTAAATCTCTGATTCCTCTGGGCGCAACTTATACTGAGTTTAAATATTCTACTGAACGCAAGCGGGTGCTAAATGCTTCCCGAGTTGTTACAAAGGAAGACAACGTTAAACAGCATTCCCATACTCATAAAGTTCTTTAATCGGTCATCAGTTATCAGTTAGGATTTATATGTCTTATAAATTACTATAAATATACCATATAATTACTGGTAACTGATGACAGTTCATTATCGCTGATTTAGTTAGTATGTTGAAACTTTACGGTGGCGCACGTAGTCGCGCATCAATTGTTCGTTGGTATTTAGAGGAACTAGGAATTCCTTACGAATTTGTCAAACTGGATATGCAAGCGGGTGAACACCGTCAGCCTGAGTACTTGGCAATTAACCCTATAGGAAAAGTTCCGGCGATTGTTGATGGTGATTTGCAACTTTGGGAATCTGGGGCAAATTTACTGTATCTCGCCGAAAAGTACGGCAAAACTACCTCGTTAGAACAGAGGGCTATATTAGCCCAGTGGATATTATTTGCCAATGCCACTTTGAGTCCAGGAATTTTTGTGGAAGCAAACCGAGAGCGAGAAATGCCCCTCTTGATGAATGCTTTAAATGAAATTTTTGAGCGTCAACCTTTCTTATTAGGCAATGAATTTACAGTTGCTGACGTAGCTGTAGGTTCCGTTCTATCTTACATTCCTATTATGCTCAAGTTAGACCTCAGCCCCTACCCAGCTGTATTGAACTACATTAAACAGCTGTCTGAGCGTCCAGCTTTCCAAAACAGTATTGGCGGACGTGGTTGATGAAGTGGTGGGCGATACTCACTATTCAACTCATTGCTGTATGTGTTTGTAATAAGTAGGCCAGGCATATTGCCTGCCCTAAAGGTTCAATTTAATTTGAAATCAATAGTCGTTGGATATGGCACTTCTCAATTGGCTGTAATACTGATTGTTTGTAAGGGTACAGCAATGCTGTGCCCCTACGGTCTGCTTCTATTCTAAACAAGCGAGAATCCGTATCTTTGTCCTAAATTCTTATTAAGAACTAAGGACTAACGATAATTTGTAAATTGCAAAGCAACAGGCAAATCTTCTTGCTTCAGCCGTTGAATAACAGCTTGCAAGTCATCTTTATTTTTAGCGGTAACACGCACTGCGTCCCCTTGTATTGAGGCTTGCACCTTTTTAAATTCGTCGCGAATCAACTTGGAAATTTGCTTGGCAATCTCCTGATTAATGCCTTTTTGAAGTTTGATTTCTTGACGAACGCGGTTACCACTAGAAGATTCTACTTTGCCAAAATCAAAGATTTTCTGCGAGAGATTGCGCTTTGCAGCTTTTTCGCGCAGTATGTTGTGTACGGATTCTAAAGTGAACTCGCTGTCAGTGTTCACGGTAATACTTTGTTCACCTAACTCAACAGTTGTTTGAGTATCTTTGAGGTCGTAGCGACTTTTAATATCTCGCACAGTTTGGTCAACAGCGTTGACCAATTCTTGTCTATCAAAGTCGCTTACAATGTCAAAGGAATAGGTAGAAGCCATAAAGCATTTCGGATTTTAAATTTTGGATTTTGGATTGGTAATTAGTAATGACTAGTAGTTAGTAGTTATTGAATTTTTTATTAACCAATAAACTACTAACCACTAACCACTAAGCACTAACTACTAACTAGTCCTCACTTTCCAATTAGCTAGTTGCTTGAATAATACTGAGGACAATGAGCATGGCATAGCCAAGGGAGCCTACGACAAACATGAGCGAGCGTAAAACGGGTATATTCAATATATAAAAAATCGAGTATAGCAACCTAGCCACGAGAAAAGCGATGACCGCCCCAATAGCTAGGGGAGAATTAACACCCGTCACATATGCCATCAATGCTGCTGCGGCAAAAATCATAAACGCTTCAAACGAGTTTTGGTGTGCCCAAGTCGCTCGTTGAGCGTATGGTGGTAGTTTATCAAACATGGCGCGCGGAGCAGACATATCGTACCCAACACGGACACGAGCATAACCTACCACGAGAAACGGCAGGTAAATCAGTACGACAGCAGCAGCAATGGAGTACAAAAAAATAATCATTAGTCACTAGTCAAACACAATAGACAAAAAACAAAGGACAAATGACAAATGATTAATCAAAGTAGAATAGTGTCACCACCTTTCTTTGTTCTTCTGCATCTTTACAAGTTCGCAGCAGAATGCCACTTTCGTGAAACGCAAAGCATATCAGTTGCTGACAGCGCGAGACAATCTCTTTATTGCACAAGTAACTAGCTTCAGCAAGGGACAGATGGTCATTATTAGGATTTTCCACCAGATGCATTACCTGTTCTAGTTGCTGGCGCGATTCATGAGGCTGGCGTTCTAAGCTTTGAGGTAGAATCACCGTCAACAAATTGGGATCAGCCCGCATTGCTCCCTTGATGGCAGCTGAATTCGTACCCGCAGCACCAGAGGTGATCAGCCGATTGCCTGATAAAACCAGGGCATAGGTCATCATCTCGATGAGATTCTGATGGGTAATCGGGACATGACGTGAACCCAGCACCGCGATTCGCTTGGAACCCGTTTGCTGGATTGTCGCCAGTTCTTGCGCTAATGAATCGACGTTGATAAGGTCTGTTGACTGGCTCAAAGACGGACAAAATCAGATTAAACAACCTAGCTATTGTAACAGACAAAGGGGGAGTTCCCTGTAAGCTATTTATCCTTGAGTAGAGATGCAATTGTGCTATTTTATCAACTCAATAGCTGGATTGCTTGCTCACCCCAAGCAATCCAATGTGTTTCATAACTTATACCATTGAGCAGAGTCAGGTACTGAAACTTTGCTTGTTCTGCCAGGAGTGCCCGCCGGGGCGCGATCGCAGTTCACTGTCGGATGCACAGTGACGGTCACTTCACCAAAGTGCTTCATCCCTCAGTTGCTCACCAAAATCGGCAAATTCCAGAACCACTATTACCTAATGGAATACCACTACATCCAAGGAAAAAAAATTCTTTCGATCATAACCAATTCAAAATTCAAAATCGTCAAGCTGTATCTTACTCAAATGAAATGTGTGACAGATGATTTGTAAGGGCACTACACGGGGGCGCTGTGCCCCTACTACATCTTCATGAGTGGATCAAACTGCGTAGGGTTTTTAAGAGAGTGCAGCTGCTGGTCTTAAATCCAGTAGAGCAAGCAAGCGGTCAACATCAAAATGTTCAGCCATGAGATGGCGGATGCACTCGACCTTAATCGGTTCGTTGACACGAACTGTCCCAAAAGTGCGGTCAATAATTTCCACAGTCGTTAGGGTATCCAAGTCAACCGATAAAATTGGGATTTCTAATTCTTCAGCACGATTGAGAATGAAAGGCGGGGGAGGCAATTGTCCGGTGAGAATCAGGCATTGGGTAGAAGTTTCCAAAGCAGCTTGCTGAATTTCTACGCGATCGCCCCCTGTCACCACTGCCATATTTCGGCGCTTCCGAAAATACTTGACTGCGGCGTTGACATTCATCGCCCCAATCGCCAAGCTTTCCACCATCAAATCCAAGCGTTCATTGCAGCAAAGAACTTCTGCACCAAGCTGTTTTGCCAGTTCACCAACGCTGACACTGCACAACAAAAGACTTTTTGGTAACATTCCCAGCACGGGAACACCATGCTGTTCCAGAAACGGACGGATAGTGGTGTTGACAGCTTGTAATTGTTCTGTAGGAATATCGTTGATGACAACACCAACTAGGCGATCGCCGATGCGCTGTTTAGCAGACAATAAAGCTTCAGCTGAAAGCAGCGATTTGTACCGGGCTACCAAAAGCACAGCAGCATCCACCACTTGGGCTACTTGTAGCACAGACAAATTAAACAAGCTGCCTTCTTCCAAATTACCAGGACCCTCAAGCAACACTAAGTCGCCGAAGACCATTTGCGAATATTGCTGCGCTAGGGACTTTTGATAATCTATCTTATTCTCCCCGCGCAAACGTTTTTGCACAGTGACTTCATTCAAAGCCAGCATTGTCGGTGCAATACGGTTTTTTGGGAGCTTGAGGCTATCAGTTATGAACTGAACATCCTCCTCAACCACGGTTCCCTCTGATGGACTCAAACATGTGCCTAGCGGTTTGCCATAACTAATATCCAGCCCTTTGCGCTGGAGTTGATAAGACAAACCTAGGACTGTTGCAGATTTCCCGCAGTAAGCCTCCGTAGAGCCAATTAATAAGTATTTAGCAGATTTTGGCACACATGCACTCCTAATTTCAAAAGTCAAGTAGCTTTCAGCAATTTTGTTGATCTTAGCTGTAGACGCCCGTAAGGCACCAGCAAGCAAAGTCAGCTGATAGCTTATTGCTGAGAGCTTTTTACAATTCAGCTAGGTTCTACTCATTTTAGGTCGAACTATGCAATTGAAGTTGTAAACCAAGTTGACGATAAGAATGATTGCTCAACTTGCAAGGAGTGTTGATAGTTCAAAAAAAGTTATTTGATAGTGGTATAGCACAGCCATAACCAACAATTTATGTAGTTATGTTGCGAAAACGTACAATTCAATCCTCGATACGCAGTAGCTTGCGGTAAAACCCTTGGGAAAAATCGCTTACGCGGTAACGTTTATAATTTTCTATCAGTTCAATTAAAAAATTAATAAACTCAAAGCTTGCCATCATCACTTCATAGCTTAATTCCGCGTTGCCATCAAACTGCATTCGGCAACGGGTTAAGTCTGAGGGTAGAGTCGCAACATTCCAAGTCGCGACAAAGGAAATATTATCACTGCCTTCTATCTTACGGTGTCCTTCCAAAGCGCCCTTTTGATAGAGACTAATCGCATAGCGCAAGAAATTACGTTTGCTAGCTTGAATATAAGGCAAGTAGACGCTTGCTTGTTGTTGAGTAACGGGTTCGAGTTGCTCTAAAACCATCTTTAAACATTCCTTAAGTAAGTTGACAACTAGGCTGCTTAGGGGATGTTAATAGTTTTCCCAAAAAAATTTCTGTTTACACATCTGTTGCGGGAGATGGGGAGACAAGCGGACACAGTGATAGAGAGAAGAACTCATGACTACTCCCTTCTCGCCCGTTCGCCCCTCTTGCGTTCTTGTAGGGAAGAATACCTAATTTAACCTAGACGCAAGAACTGTGAGGCAGTAATTGGTTGACTCTTTGTGAACTCCGTTTCAAGATGTCTTAAGGAAACTTAGGTGGTTTTACGCTATGGCTCCACTGGTCGCAAATTACTACTTGACTTACCGCTGTAATGCCAGATGCCATTTTTGTAACATTTGGTCATTAGAGCCAGGAAAAGAAGCTGATTATCAGACAATTAAGCATAATTTAGAGGATTTACGCCGCTTGGGAGTCAAGTATGTGGACTTTACAGGTGGTGAACCGCTGCTGCGGCATGATGTAGGGGAAATTTATACGGAGGCGAAACGTCAGGGTTTTATCACCAGCATGACGACGAATACAATTCTGTATCCGAAGAAAGCCAAAGAAATTCAGGGATTAGTAGACTATTTGAATTTCTCTTTGGATGGTGGAGATGCAGAAATTCATGATCAGTCGCGAGGAGTAAAAATTTTTGACACATTGGTAGAGTCGGTGGCGATCGCCAAGTCTCTGGGACAATACCCAGTTCTTAATCACACTGTCACCGCCCAGAATTACCATCGCATTGACGAAGTGGGAGAATTAGGCAAAAAACTCGGTGTTCGGGTTTGGCTGAACCCAGCCTTTACAGCACACGAACACTACAACTCGAATAAGAATCCCACGGCGGAAATGGTAGCAGCAATTGAAGGAACTGCAAAGAAATATAACAATGTCGGGTACAATAGGGCTGCACTCGCTTTTATTGAAGCTGGGGGAAATAATACTAAAAATCCCCGTTGTAAGGCGGTAGATGCCGTTATTGCTATTTCTCCCAACGACGAGCTGCTGCTACCTTGCTACCACTTCGCCCAAACGGGAATTCCCATTAATGGGCGACTGTACGAGCTTTATCGTGAGTCTGAGGAGGTAGACAAATACCGCCAATCTCAAGGTAAACTCAAGGTATGTGAAGGTTGCACTGTTTGGTGTTACTTAATACCCAGCTTCTTTATGGGTGTAGACAAATACTGGTGGTTGAATCAGGTAACCTATGCCAGCGAATTCCTGGCCCGACAACGATTCTTACAACGAGCTTGATCCGCTCAACTCGTTATTTTCTGACCTCTCTATCTCACAAGAGGAGTCAGAAGAAGAGTTAGAGGAGGAGACATTCACAAGCGTGTCTCTTCCATCCCGCTTTCAAGGTCGTAGACGCAAAGCCGCTCTAGTTTTGACAATGGTCTGGAGTGGCACAATTGCACTGCATTTGGTTTCCTGGGGAACTCTGTTCGTACTAGGGCTGACGACCATCATAGGCATTCACGTCCTAGTGGTGGTATTTGCTCGACCAAAACGCATGAACGAGCAAATCCAGGAAGATTTGCCATCTGTATCAGTGTTGGTGGCAGCTAAAAATGAAGAGGCAGTCATTGGTAGATTAGTCAAAAACCTTTGTAATCTAGAATACCCAGAAGGACAATATGAAGTATGGGTGATTGATGATAACAGCACCGACAGGACGCCCCAGTTGTTGGCAGAACTAGCGCAGGAATACGACAAACTCAAGATACTGCGGCGAAAGCCAGAAGCAGGCGGAGGAAAATCAGGAGCGTTGAATCAGGTGCTAGGGCTGACAAAAGGGGAAATTTTGGCGGTGTTTGATGCCGATGCCCAAGTGTCATCGGACTTGCTAGTGCGTGTCATACCGTTGTTTCAACGGGAAAATGTGGGCGCAGTGCAAGTGCGAAAGGCGATCGCCAATGCCAATGAAAATTTCTGGACAAAAGGTCAAGCCGCAGAAATGGCAGTCGATACTTTTCTGCAGCATCAAAGGACAGCAGCAGGCGGTATTGGCGAACTGCGGGGTAACGGTCAGTTTGTCCGGCGAGAAGCGCTCTTGCGTTGCGGCGGCTGGAATGAGGAAACAATTACCGATGATCTAGACTTGGCATTACGCTTGCATCTAGATAAGTGGGATATTGAGTGCGTGTTCAACCCAGCGGTAGAGGAAGAAGGCGTGACAAATGCGATCGCCCTCTGGCATCAGCGCAGCCGTTGGGCAGAAGGCGGATATCAGCGGTATTTGGATTACTGGGATCTGATTCTCAAAAACCGCATGGGAACCCGCAAAACCTTGAATTTATTCATATTCTTTATCCTGCTCCAGTACATCTTACCCACAGCGGCAGTACCAGATTTATTGATGGCGATCGCCCGACATCGTCCACCAATTTTAAGCCCAGTAACTGGTTTGACGGTGACGGTATCAATGGCGGGGATGTTCGCAGGTCTGCGGCGGATACGTCAACAAAAGGAATTCAAATTATCCACTTATCTTGTCCTACTGCTTCAGACCTTGCGTGGCGCTTTATATATGTTCCACTGGATTGTGGTCATCAGTAGCACCACAGCCCGAATGTCAGTGCGACCAAAGCGCCTGAAATGGATCAAAACTGTGCATCAAGGTAAAGAATAAAAAATGAAGAGAGAAGAATGAAGAGAGCAGATTTTTTTATCTTCTCTCTTTTATTTTGTTTAATAAGATCGCGGCAAGAAGTCTCTATCCCTTTATAGGCTGGGGAAGAATTGCCGGTGCCGGTATTGGGGACGCTTGGATTAGGGATTAGGGATTGGGTATTGGGAGGATTATAGACGGGGATTCAAACCCCGCCGAAATCCTGTAAGAACATCTTCCCCAGTTCCCACTCCCCAATCCAAGCGTCCCCAGTCCCCACTCCCGGTTAAAATTCATCTTCAGCGTCTGAATCATCTTCCCACTCAGATATGCTTGTTAAGTTTTGTCGTTCTGTGTCATCTGTAAATCGGATGATTTCTCCATCGAAGAATTGTGCCAAACGTTGAGCCGCGGCTGCGACTTCATCAACTTCCCAATGTTCTGTGGAAGCTTGAGGTTGGGGTGGGGAAGGTGTAGCACTGCGATTGGCTTTGCCACTGCCCTCTGGGCAATCGCTGGTGTCTGAAGTAGGTACCTTACCATTATTCGTCGCATTTGAAGTTGTTGTCGGAGGTGTTTCCGTTGATTTAGGAACTTCAGGAGAAGGCGCACGAGGAGGTTCGTAACTCGCAGGAGTGACAGGCTTGTTTTGAGCAGGAGAAGTCTTCGCAGGGATAGAAGTTGATGCGGTTGCCAATTCCAGATTTATCTTGACGTCACACTTGAAAGTTTCCTTAAACGCTGCGGCAATTTTAGGTTGATCTGATTGGACTTTTTTATACCATGCTTGTTTAATGGCAACACGGGCTACAGCACCATCAAATTCTATAAGATGGCACATTTGGCGCAGTAATTCTCGCCTCGAAATCGGCTGGAGATTAGCAAGTACTTGCTGCCAAACTTGGGTTAAGTCAAATTGTGTTACCTCAGTAACTTCCTGTGTTTGGGGTACTGAGGATACGGCTTCTACTTTAGGGGGAGGAGAGGGAGATGAGGGAGTGAGGGAGTGAGGGAGTGAGGGAGATGAGGGAGGAGGGGGAGATGAGGGAGATGAGGGAGATGAGGGAGATGAGGGAGTAGGAACAGTGGGAGTTTGTGATGAGTTATGTGTTTGGTGGTTTTTTACTTCTTCTTCTACAGTTTTTGAAACGAATTCAGTTGTTCTCAGGTTGTTTTCTGGTGCTGATACGGAAGGTGTCTCACGGCTTGCAACTGGCGTTTGTTCACCTTTTCCTACAGGTGGTGGCATTGGAGGTGGTGAAACTCTAGGTGTGAAAACTGCGCCTCTACCATTTTGCTGAACAGGGATATTCGCTGAGGGTAACAATCCCAGCAATGTAACCTCTAACCACAAACGGGGTTGTGTAGTGTTTTTCAATTGCACTTCAGCGGTTCGCAAGTGTTGTTGTCCCGCCAAAATTGTACTTATGTCAAACTCTTGGGCAAAATCAATCAGCGCTTCCCAAGTTTGAGGAGTGCAAGCAACCAAATCGTTGCGACGAGATGCAGTTTTAGCTATCAGTAAATCTCGGTAAAATCCTGCGAAATTCTGGAGAATAATTAGAGGTTCGCGACCGGAATCCAGAATTTTTCGAGTGCAGTCTAGAACAGCTTCGGGGTTGTCAGAGGCGATCGCATTTAACAAAAAAAGCAAATCGCGTTCGCTTACCGAACCGACCAAATCCCAAACTCTGTCTGGTGTGACTTCACCTGACAATAAACTTAACTGGTCAAGGAGGCTTTCTGCATCGCGTAATCCGCCTTGAGCAATTTGCGCTATCAGTGTGATCGATTCTGGAGTAATATTAATATTTTCTTTGTAAGCGATATAACTTAAATGCATCGCCATCGCTTCTAAATCTATTCGGCGAAAGTCGAAGCGTTGACACCGGGAAATAATCGTAGGTAAGACTCGTTGCGGGTCAGTCGTCGCCAGTACAAAGACAACGTGTTTCGGTGGTTCTTCGAGCGTCTTCAGTAGCGCGTTGAACGCTGCCGTACTGAGCATGTGGCAGTTATGCAAGGAAAGCCCGTTAGCTACAAAGTTATGATTATCCTCAACTTCGATGTCATAGACTCGCTCAATTTCACCGAGACGAACAGATTCAACAGTTTCTAAACTTGTAATCCATTGCTGGAATTGAATATATTTGAAGGTCGGAAATCCATTTTTTGCTGCTTGCACCCAAGTTGATGTAGCAGTATGTCTTGTCTCCGTTACTTCTGCTATTAACTTTTGTTGTTGAATACCCCATTGCGGCAAGCCAATTGCTAAGGATTTGATTTTCTTCGGTACAAAATCCCTCTGTATGTAATTTAATCCTTGGACTTCCTGAAGTGGTAAAACTGAGTGAACCATCATCCATAAACCACCAAGCAAGTCCTTCTGGGGTAACTCGATTGATCCACTCCATGGAAACCCGTTTTTTATCCCCATTGGGTTTGACGATGTCAAAAACTTCCTTGAGTTGGGGATGGCAGGATGTGTTGCAATAGACCGCCATTTTTCCAAAGCCGTATCCCCTGTTAGGTGCTGAGAAAAGTTTTGGTCGGAGTACTGCAAGGCGATGGGATTTGTATTCCAACCATTCTTGCTGCTGCTTTCCATGTCCGAAAGCCAATCTAGGGAATCTACTAAATTTATTTGGCTAACTGATGGAACAATCCCCCAGTAGCGTTCCGTAAAGAAGTCCGAGTGTTTCTGTTGAGAAAATTTCGGCATTGGCAAGGAAATTTTCTGTTCTAAGTTCCCAAATTCTGTGCCCTTTTTTGTATGGATGTCTTTTCCAGTGAGACTGGATGCTGCCAAGTCCTTTGCCTTTTTGTTGTAAAAATGCCGGGATATCAAGCTTCTCCCCACAACCACAGGCACATAGGGGACGGAGTCATTCTGCTTGCTTAAGAATGGATTCCAAATCGTATGATTTTTTGCCGTATGTATTCCCCGTGAACTGGTGTCCAGGTACAAACCTCCGGATACGCCCATCGATTCCAAATTTGTAAATGAGGGTACCGCATCCACATTCACAGGGGATAGTATCCTCATTCCTTCTTTTACGTTTCTTGCTGCTATCCATCCCCGCTCTGTCCTGATCAAATGGTTGCCCGTACATCTGATTTCACGGTTAGTTGTTTTTATAACCAGCGTTTCACGTTCTCCCTGGTCTAACCACCTGAGAACTTTCTTGAATTCCCACTGTCCTGTAGAGTCGTTATAGCTAAGAACCTGTTTACCTTTAATCTTGGGATCGTCAATTCTGACAAGACCTTCACTGGTTAAAACTTGAGAATCCCCAGTTAAACATTCATCAATAACATAAACCTTATACCGACACTGAATCGGAGCATATTGCGCTCTTTCTATAATCTCGCGGATATTATCGACACCAGTGTTACTTGCAGCGTCAATTTCAATAACATCTAAAGAATAGCCTTTGGTGATTCCCTGACATACATCACATATGCCGCAGGGTTGAGGCGTAGGTTTGTCACTATTTACACAATTAAGTGATTTTGCCAAAATACGAGCGCTGGAGGTTTTGCCCGTACCTCTAGGACCAGTGAACAGGTATGCGGGGGCAATTTTGGCAGCACGGATAGCATTGGTCAGGGTGGTAGCGATCGCCTCTTGCCCCACTAGTTCAGCAAAATTTTTTGGGCGATACTTGTGGTGCAGGGGTTCATAAGACATGGATTTGGAAATGTCAATCCCTCTGAGGGTTAATAACTAGCACCCAACCGAATTTGGGATGAAACCATTTTAAACACACACAGTCACTTTAAACATTGATAATTCACTTTTTATAGTACAAAATTACCATAAAGGAACAGTGTATGGTTTAAAGATATTTTTCTCTTTATGCAAATATTTATGTCGTACTATTGACGGAAAAGTTTCCATGTGTACATCTTATTTACATCCTATTTAATTGAGTAGCCCAATGGTGCAGTGCCCAGACGCGTAAGACACCGCTACAATCTTATGGTAAACACCAACACTTACGGGTGCGGGAGATGCTCAAGCGGTTAATTCAATGGCTCAAAAAGTTTTTTCAACGCTTGTTTGGCAAAAACCAAACTCTAGCCAAATCAGGGGCGTATGTTCAAAAAGAACCGCCTCCACCCCTTACCGATACGGATCTGGAATTTCTGTTTACAGAACTCTTAGAAGGCGTACATCAGGCACGAGGGCAAGCATGGGCGCAGAAATGGCTGGATAATATTGAACATCGTGTTTCAACTCAACGTTGGGTGGAGTGGTTGCAGCGTTTTGGCGAAAGATTGCTAGCAGCACCTACACCCAATAATGAACTAGCCTCCCGAATGGTACAACTAGGTGAGTTGGAGGTTGGAGAAGTTGGAGACGTTGCCTATGATATTGGGATGCAATTGTTAACGCGCCTAGGCGGCGAGCCAATATGGGAATATGAAGGACCAGATGCAGAAAAGCAAATCCCTGCACCTGCAGAAACTTTTGACAACCAAGCCGAAGTGATGGAAGTAGAAAACCTTCCAGAAGGAGAATACCAAACCATCACGTTAGATCAGTTGCTTGTGCTATTGCAGGAAGATGAGAACTTACGCAACCAGATTTCTGAGCAAATGGGAATTGAGACTGAAGATCCACAAGTTATTATCCAGGCTTTGCTGAATCAGTTCCATGCTGCTAATGAATCGAGTAGCAATCAAACAGAACCATAATTCAATACCTAATTTTTCCTACTATAATGTATAGTACTATACATTATTAGACAGACGTTGGTTCCTTTTTTTATGTAAAACTGTTGTGAATGACAAACAACCTTGTTTCATAGGGCTGTTAGTATGCTGTTGGTTTTCCAAACATACGATCAATTGCCCATATGGTTATGTGAGGTTTTTGGGTAACTCATAACTTTTTTAACACTGTGATCGCTAAAATCTTATGATGAACAACCTCCAATAGTGTCCGAAATGCTCAAGCGGCTAGTAAAGTGGCTTAACAAGTTTTTCAGATTCCTCTTTAGGAAAAAGCAGACTCGTTCTATGTATCCTACAGCGGAACAGAAGGTGGAATCTCCACCTGAGCTGACAAATGCGGATTTGGAATATTTGTTTACTCAGCTGCTAGAAGGTGTGCATCAGGCAAGAGGGCAACAGTGGGCGCTCAAATACATCCAAAGAATGGAACACCGGATCTCTGTTGAGCGCTGGATAGATTGGCTGCTGGATTTTGGCGAGAAATTGTTGATATCTCCTGCACCAAATATTCAATTAGCAGAACGCATGGTACAGCTAGGCGAACTGGATATCGGGACAATTGGAGATTTATCGTACGACATTGGATTACGGTTGTTGACGCGAAACTTGGGCGATGCGTATTGGGAAAAAGACGACGCACAAGATACAGAAAGTATCACTCCTGCAACCCCGCTGATCGCAATACAAGAAGGGTTGACACCAAAAAGCGGCAAAGAGTATTCAGACAATAAAGGCAGGCATGAAACAGAAACGACTATGCCTGCACCTGTTTCAAACTCTCCACAGCAAGAGTATACCAATCATCGAGAGGAATTGATATGGGAATACGATGGACCAGATGCCCAAACCACAGCATCACCTGTAGAAACTCCGGTTGAGCAAGAGGAAGAAGAATCTCGAGTAGCAAAAGAAATTCAAGCAGTCACATCTGAAGCTCCTATATTACCTGAGCCTTCGGATTTATTGCCACCCGTAGCTGTAACGTTGGATGAATTGTTAGTCAGGTTAGACCAGAGTAGCAGTTTAGTTCAGCAGCTGGCTTCTGGGCTAGGAATTCAAAGCGAAGCACCAGTTAAGACGAATGCGCTTAGCAATCAACGACAGCAGACTCCTTTTGAACAAGCAGAAGGATGGTTTTACACTGGTCTTAAGCAAGCAAAAACAGGTGATTTATCTGGAGCAATTGCATCTTATGACAAAGCGATAGAAATTAACCCCAACTCGCATGAATATTGGTTTAACCGGGGGTTAACATTATTTTATTTAGGGCATTTTTCAGAGGCGATCGCATCTTACGACTCTGCAATTGCGCTCAAACCTGACTTCTATAAATCTTGGTATAATCGAGGCGGGGCACTCGGTGAAATCGGACGCTTTGAAGATGCCATCTTCTGCTTTGATACAGCTATAGAGATTAAGTTTAATTATCCCGATGCTTGGTCTAGTCGGGGTATGGCGTTGCAAAAGTTAGGGCGTCCATTGGAAGCAGTTGCCAGTTACGACCAAGCAGTGATGCTGGAACCCCAAGACCAAGATAATTGGTATCAACGAGGTGTGGCGTTAGCACAGGCTGGGCGAACGAATGATGCGATCGCATCGTTTGAGAAAGCCTTAGAAATCCAACCTGACTTCGATTTAGCTTGGTACAGCCGAGGTGTAGAACTTTCTAATTTAGGACGATTTGAAGATGCAATAGCAAGCTTAGAGCAAGCAATAGAAATTCAACGCGACTTTTACGAAGCTTGGTACGCTCTAGCAAGTGCATTGGGTAAAATAGGACGACATGAAGATGCGATCGCATCTTACGAACAAGCAGCTCAAATCAATCCAGCCTCACAGGAAGTTTGGATTGATCGCGGTGTGGTAGAGGCGAATTTGGGACGCTGGTATGATGCGATCGCATCGTGGGACAAAGCTTTAGAAATCAAACCGGACTACTACTTAGCCTGGTTTAATTGCGCGATCGCATTGGAAAATTTAGGACACCATCAAGAGGCAATTGCTTCCTATGATAAAGCTATAGAAATTAACCCCGAGTTTGACTTAGCTTGGTACAACCGAGCTGTAATGCTATTTTATTTGCAGAGATTTGAAGAAGCGATCGCCTCATATGACAACGCTTTGCAAATCAAACCTGACACCTGGGAAGCTTGGATTGGGCGAGGGTATGCAGCAGGAAATGTAGTTTCTAGCGACTCGCCTCTGACTTTTTTCAGTACCATAGCTGCAGCAAATCCAGATCTGTGTCAACGCGGCTATGAAGGAAAATTGGCAAGCTACGAGCAAGGATTGAAATATGTTCACCAAGATACACAGCCAGAAGGTTGGGGCAGATTGCGTCTGGCGCTTGGCAATGCACATTACGAGCAAGGAAAGAGACACAGCACACCTTCCTATTATTGGCACCAAGCCGTAGCTGAGTACAATCAAGCCCTCAATACTATCACACCAGAAGCTTTTCCTCAATTACATCTGGAGGTTTTGCAAAACCTCATCAAAACGCTTGTATGTTTGAGCGAAACTTCGCAAGCCCAAGAATTACATCAATACGCTATAGATTTATTGCAATACTTACTTAGTGAAACCACTGCCTCTGATGAAGAAAAAAAAGAGTTGGCGCTCAAGTATGCAGCTTTTGAACAGTTGGCAGTTGATATAGCCGTGCAGTTCGGTGAGATAGCGCAAGCTTTAGAAATCGCGGAACATGGGAAAAATGCTTGTTTAACCTGGCTTCTTTCTGGTTGGACAGATGAGATTATTTCCCCTAACTATCGATCAATTCACCAGCTTCTCAACCCCACAACTGCAATTATCTACTGGCATATCAGCCCTTGTACCTTACGCACCTTCATCATTAAATACAACTCTCCAGAACCGATTCCTATTTTTACACCTGTCCTGAATGTCGCCGTTATTGATGAAATGCCTCTACCCGAAGCGGTGCAACGCTTAGTTGAATTTGAAGATTGGTTAGAAGATTGGAATCAACAATACACGGAATATCGGCAATTTCAGCCAAATGATGCATCGAACAAAAGTAGTCATTCTTGGCAAGCAGATATGGAACAGAGGCTATTAAATCTAAAAAATATCCTCAATGTTTCCACAATTGTCAATGAACTCGAAGATATCACTCATCTGATTTTAATTCCCCACCGTGACTTACATAGATTTCCGCTCCACGCCCTTTTCAATATCTCCTCTGCTTGGGATGAAGAGTTATTCCAACCGCATAATTTCACATTTGCATATCTGCCTAGCGCCCAAATTGGCTTGTCTTTGGAATCTCAACCTCCCCATCAAGTGCAAATACCATTACTGTTTGTGGAACATCCCGAAAGTACAAATGATCCTGCACGACAATTTGCTCAACTCGAATCTGAAGCTATTAGACTCATGTTCAGTCGTTGTCAACGTATCGAAGGCTCACTAGTTTCTAAAAGCCAGTTAGAAATTGCTTTATCTGGTAATTACAATATATTTCATTTTCAAGGCTATGTAACTGACAATTTTAGTCAACCGCAAAAATCAGAATTTGTGTTAGCTGGTGAAGACAAATTAACCGTAGAAGAAATCTGCAATAAGCCAATTGCGAATTACAACTTGATCACTCTCTCAAGTTGCGAAACAGCGATAAATAGCAACCAAAATATCACCACCGAATACGTCGGTTTAGTCAGCGTTTTTCTCACTCAAGGAGTCAGCCAGGTCTTAAGTACGCTGTGGGCTACAGAATCGGCAGCTAGTGCTTTTGTGATGATAGAGTTTTATCGACGACTTCAGCAAAACAAATCAGCACCCAGTGCTTTAGCAGAAGCAACTCAATGGCTTAAGGAATTGACTGCTGGCGAATTCAAACAATGGTATGAACAATTACGAAATCAACTAGCTCAAAGAGGAGTCATCATTAAGGAAGATTTAGCAACGGAATTGAATAGAAGTGGTGAGATCTCAGCAGAAACAAAGCTTTACAATCATCCTTACTACTGGGCAGCATTTAAAATTACAGCTAAGTTTTATTTTTAAAGCAGCACATATAATCGCCACGCAAGCGATACAGTAACCTAAATGAACGTTGCTGTTGCTTCTTCTGCAAGCAGCCAAGCTTTCTGAGTCCATGCTTCATTGAATAACCCAACCGTTGGCACTTTCAATTCAAATGGATGAGGTGGTGGCGCAAGCAATGAGGGTAAATTTTTGTCATAAGCCTGAACTAAACTCACTACCCAAGGGAGAAAGTCTAAGATTTCCCCTGGCAATAAGGTTAACTCGAAGTCCCACACGCGATTAAGACCTCGACATTCTTGCCCCTTTTTTACTACCGTGACTCTACCAGCACTCTTGTTAATGGCTAAGCGAAGAATGAACGGGCGGAATGGGATAAATTCATCAGGTGCTGTGTAAGCGTAGACATTCAAGTAGTTTAGGCGTTGCCTATCATCCACCCAAGACGCGATAGGGGAATTACTACTATAGGATGCACCAGTTATTCTCACCGGCACATTCATCGCAGCAGCGAACAGACAGTAGAACTCATGCCTAAGTTCGCTAACTATGTGTTTGGTTTCTGGGGTCACGGTTAACTATACCTGTTAATAAAACATTCGTTAAGCAAATCTTTTTTTAAGTTGTAATCTACTCTCACTCAAAATATCTTTATAATCTTTAAATATCCTTATGATGTTTAAAGCGTGATGACTGTTCCTTACTGAGTCATCTTGTGTTCCATCAAACATTGTTACCCAGGCAATTGGGCATAGCTGAGTACTGCCTGGGTAATTATGACATCAGTTTGGTCAGCATAGCTTGATTTGCTGATACTTGTCCTCAATATCGGAAACGACTCTTACGCTGCTTGTGATTAGCAACTGCTTTACGCTTGCGTTTTTGAAGGGGTGTTTCAAAGTGACGATGCTTCTTCAAATCTGGAAAAATTCCTGCCTTGGAAACTTCTCGTTTAAATCTCCGGAGGGCTGACTCAATTCCTTCATTTTCGCCAAGAATCACTTGGGTCATCCTATCTCCTTTTAAATTAGCTAAATTAGTGGTTGGACATGAGCAATTCTGTAAGCTGGATAGCAAAAAAGGGCAGACAAGGAATCTGCCCTTGAAATCTTAGACTTAAATTCTTTGTTTCAAAGCTGATTAGTAGCGATCACGAGAGTATCCGCCACCACCACCACCACGATTGTTCCCCCATCTACCACCACCACCAGAACCTGAGTCTGACTTGGGCTTAGCTTTATTAACCTTCAGATTACGACCCATCCACTCAGCACTGTCCAGGGCTTCAATCGCTGCGGCTTCTTCTGCCTCTGATCCCATTTCTACAAAAGCGAACCCACGCACACGACCCGTTTCCCGGTCTAGAGGCAATTGAACGCTCTTAACAGTTCCATATTCTGCAAAGACGCGTTTGAGGTCATCTTGCTCGACCTGGTAAGATAAATTACCTACGTAAATTGACATGAAACATCTCCAGAATCAGACTATGTAGAGAGTTAGATTCGGAGAGACGCTTGTAAATAGATAAAACACAAACTGCACAACCGAATATAAATCCTATAACCCAGGATAACATAAATCTACAAAATATGTTGCTAAGGTTAGAGGAAATCCTATTAATTTTTCAAATATATCAACTACAGAGCCTTTGTGGGCAAAAAAATGCAAAAAAAGTTGGATATTTAAAGTGACACGACTAGCGGCTCCCAGCGGTGTCGAGAACCACTTACAATTTTATAACAAAAAGATCCCCGACTTCTTGAAGAAGTCGGGGATCTAAGCCTCTGGGTGTTTGCAAATCAAATAGGATTGCTATATAAAACGTAGTACATCTGAATCCCCAACGAAAGTGCATTCTGCTCTCTGAGTTCTGTCCAAGCTGGGTTTTTCTTCAACTAATCACTGAACCCTCTTAAGGTACACAAGCGACTTGCTCAATTCGATTGAACAGTTCTGTGTTCAATCCATACACCACAGGATAGTAAAATTTTATTCTCTCAAGTGATGAAAAAATAGTGCTTGTCGGAGAAGCTAATATTTCAGTTAGTATGTCATTCAGAAAAGTTTTTCTTTCAGGCGCTGAATCATAAAAATCAAAATAATCAGCTAAACAAAATGCCGCTAGTCTTTGGAATCCTTGGATGATTAGGTAATCTTGGCTAAGGGTTTCGTACTGGTTAATAGTTGATACTATTTCCTCAAATTTTACACAAATTTGTTGAATACCTAAATTACTTGAATCTAAATTTTTTGCTGCCTTGATAAATTCAAAAGCCGCTCTCCACATATTAAAATCAACTGATTGAGCAGCACTTTTTGCAATTTCAATTCCCATATTTGCAAATCGGTTAGCAGCATATTGTCGTATTTCTAATATATTTTCAGGTAGTAAAGATATTATTCTCTTGGCTATGACTTCAATTTTGTGTGACTGATTATTACAAAAGTGAACACGGCAAATAAAGAAAAGAGCTTCAAAGTCATTATAATCAGCTTTTCCATCAGCAGCAATAGCCAGTTCTGCCCAAGCCAATGCTTCTGAGTAATTCGTTTCACTAAGGTAAGTTTCTGCTATCTCTAAATAAGGTACAGAATTAAATGATTCCAAGTTAACTGCTTGCTGATAGCATTCACGAGCATTGTGATAAAGTTGAAATTTACTAAACTCTTGCTTATTGAAACACTCAGCTTGCAGTTTGTAAGCACAACCCAAATTACTCCAATAAAGTGCTACATCAGGATTAGTTTTAGTTAATGCTTTGTAGACTTTGACAGCAAAATCCCAATTTTTAGTATGAATGTAACAAAGACCTAGTAGATTGCGAGCAGTATCCATTTTTGGTGCTAGAACAAGAACTTGCTTAAGCAAGGGAATCGCAGTTGACCATTCTTCTAGTTGGATGTTCTTTTCTGCTTGGTCAATCAAGTCTTTAATTTCGTCACCGTGCTTTTGCATGGCGTCATAATTTTCTCGCGATTTTGGATCAGAAAGCGTGTTATAAGCGACGCGAATTTGCTGAAACCGTTCTGGATCTTTTTCAGGAGAATATTTGCGAACTAACCGGAAGTAAGCTTGTTTGATTTCATCAGCAGATGCCTGAGAGGAAATCTCCAGGATATGATAAAATTCATATACCATTTGTTAGTCTTCCATGTCGTTTTCTAAGTCAAACAAGAAGTCTACAAGGCGATCGCCCACGTTTTGGATTTCTTCAATGCTGTCATTCATCAAAGCTTTTTTGAGTTCCATAACAATATCAGAGAGCGGCGACCTTTCCTGAGGCGGGATTCCAGCCATATACCGTTCTGCCTTATTGATTAACCCTTCGTATTGCTTTGCCTTGGCATTTTGCTTCCACAGTTCTTTGAGGCGAGAAGCAGCATCAGCTATATCTTTACTAGCCATGCGCTTGACTGAGTAACCGTAGGATAACTCTACACTTTTGTTAATGTTGGGAATGGTGGCTTTAAGTTTAGCTATCCCATTGATGTCATAAGAAAATTCTACTTCCACAGGATAGGGATGACCGTCAGCAGCCGGAGGAATATCTATAATTTCTGTGGCTATTCCTGTGTCAATCGCTTCATTCGGTAGCTTTGCGCTTCCTGTATTGTCTTGATAAAGACGAACTTCTAGCCGCTTTTGATCTGCTCTTAAAAGTGTGTAAGTTTTTTGAGTAGAATAAGGAATTGTTGTATTAGGCTGAATCAAAGGTTCGTAGGTCAGCATATATTGTCCGCCAACGTTACTCACCACTTCAATCCCCAATCCAAAGGGAGCAACATCGGTGAGAATAAGACCTGAATCTTCAGGAATGAAATTTTGAGCAAGAGCAGCATGAACAGATGCACCAACACCCACAGCCAAGTCTGCACCAATATCGGGTGCTTTACCTTCTTTGCCAAACATTTCTGCGACTAATTGGCGAACAGCAGGAATGTAAGTTGTACCGCCTACAAGTAACACCCGGTTGATAGCACTGGGGCGTAGCTTTTTAGCATTCAGTGCTTGACGTATGCACTCCCGCGCCTTTTCTAACAGAGGTGCGATCGCCTCCTCAAATTCTTGCTGCGTCAGTTCCACCTCTAAGTCAATAAATTCACCATCTTGGGCTGCAAAATAGGGAATTCGTACGTCATGCGATCGCTGTGTAGAAAGCACTTTTTTAGCTTTTTCTGCTGCTTCTTTGAGTGCGCCATGAGCTTTTTCAGAAATTTCTGCTCCAGGATTTTCAGCTTGAAATTTAGCCTTCAGTAATGCCATCATTGCCTCATCGAAATCTTTACCTCCCAACTGGGGATTACCAAAACTACACTTGACATCAAGAACACCAGCAACCATTTCTAATACGGTAATATCTAATGTTCCACCACCGAAATCAAAGACAACAAGCTGTTCTTCAATATCAATATTATTGATGCCAAAACTTAAAGCTGCTGCTGTTGGTTCATTAATCAGGCGAATAATTTTTAATCCTGCCAATTCACCTGCATTCAGTGTTGCTTGCCGAGCAGCATCTGGAAAGTTAGCTGGAACAGAAAGTACAACTTCTCGAATCGTAATTCCTAGTGCTTCTTCAGCATTTTCCTTAAGTTTGCGAAGAATCAGAGCCGAAATTTCTTCAGGTCGATACTCTGTATCTAGCAGTTTCACTGTTTCTCCAGTTCCCATTTTCCGCTTAACTTCGCGAACTCCACGACCTGATACATCAACCCAACTGCGGGCATTTTCTCCTACTAAAAGTTCACCTTTTTTATTAATAGCAACAATTGATGGAATAATAGCCAATTTTGTAGCAGGGTCAGGAATTGGAAATGATTCATTATTTCGGTAAACACAAATTTCAGATGTGGAAGTTCCTAAATCAATTCCAATAGCATAATTTTTGGTCATTGCTTAAATTACTCCTTTCCCAGCGTAAAATTTTCACTTCACTATATTGGGCATTGACTACCTTACAACTGAGTTCCATTTTCAGCTTTTTGTAATGGTGATGCCACAACTACCTTCGCTTTTTCAATCATTTTGTCCCCAATTTTATAACCCCAACTAACACATCTAATAATATTTCCTGGTGTGATATTTGATTCTTCCTCATCAATAGCTTCATGAAATTTTTCGTTGAGTGATTCATCTGGTTGTGGAATTATACGCTCCATTCCTAAATTCATGACAATACGAGCAAATCCATCTAATATTCTATTTATTAACCGTGTATTTTCATCTGTTTCATAATCAGCAGCCCTCTCTAGTAAACAAAAAAACTCGGTAGCAGCCTGTTCCCAATGATTAATTTTTCGTTGCAGTTCCCCATTTATCTGGCGTTGCTCTATAAGCATTTTTTCCACAGAATTTCTAAAATCGTCAAGTTCTCCCAACGTTTGTTCAAGTTTATCGTATAATTCTTTAACAGCAGTACTGTTGTCGAGGATCGCGTTAGTATTTGTGTAATAAGTCCGTTGTAATTTTTTTTGCTCCTCTATATATTTATTAAAACTTTCTAGTATACAATTTTCTAGATGCTTATTTAAGCTTTCATCTATAATTTTCTGTAAATTTTCCTGGATAGTTTCCCGTAAAATTTCATCAAAATTTTGCAAATTTTTATTGTTCATTTTTTTTGAATTCATATCAATCTACCTTATAAAGGCTAAAAATTATCTGTCAAATATAGAACATTATAATGAATTAAGTATCACTGCTAATAATAACTAATTGCTAACAATGATAACAAGGCAATTAGCTATTAGCCGATAGCTATGTGCAAACCTCACACATTGCGTTTATTTCTATACAGATAGCCATAAATGATTCTCACGCATTACTACCATAGAGATGATTGTCCATTTCAAAACTTGTCATCTCTAAACCAGCAAGACGCTCTCAAAGTGATATCTGACTTGCACAGTCGAACTGGGGCTGTGTATCGCAGGTTTAGCAACCCTGAGAAATACCTAAAGTTCAGGCGAGAAACAGAGAGCTGGTTGAGAGACGAGTTTATTAAGAAGGGAGGTCAACCAGCTTCTATGTATCCCCAATACTTTGTGGTTGAACGAGCGATATGGATTGAAGAAGGTTACTCTGGACAGAGCAATAAGATACAGCTTCCTGTATCAGTTTTTAGTTCAGAACAAATTAGCTTCACCTATCCCGATAGCATGATAAGCTATTGGTTGCGAAGTCAGACAGACAAGGTTTTCTATCACTCCGAATATCATGGTCAGGTATTTTTATTGAACGAAATTTTCAAAATCATTGACAAGTTTGGAACTCCAAGCGAGGAATGGCGGACAGAGGAAAGCCGAAAATACGACCTTTTTATTGAAGCTCAGGTATGGGATGTTTGCCCGTTTCAGGAGTCACAGGAGTCATCGTTTTCAGGATAAAATCACAAAATCACCTAAACCCAGATCCCTCAACGATTTTCATTAATGTTAGCTTATTAACAACAGGAAGCTTGGAGCAAGAGGCTGTAAATCTCTACTTGCCTACCTTTCAGTTATTTTTCTTATATCGAATTCAGGTTTTAACAGTGGTTTCATAGTTGCAGTGGGATTGGTAAAGGGTTTAGGCAAAAAGAAAACAGTATGGTACAAATTCGCGGAATCGTCAAAGCAGCTCAAGTAGCACGAAATCGCTTGCAGGCTGGGATAGCACCGAGCGATGTTGCAGATTTTAAAAAATTCATGACAAACTCTATCGAGACTATTGAGCAGTTGTGTGCTCACGGGAGAATGACACCAAGTCAGTTACCAACGCGATCGCGTCAGGCTTACTATTTTCTCAAGAGTATTGACTTGGACAACTTGCCTTTAGCTGAAACTCAGCCGACTCAAGATAAAGTGCAGACAATCCGCCTCAAGAACATCAAAACGCAACAAGGTGCAATTTTGCAGAAGATTGCCAACTTAGCCTCAAGTCCGACACCAAACACTGCTCAGATACAAGAACTCGCTAAAACTTTGATTCAAACTGTTGCAGCAATTGAAAAAATTTGCGCTGCATCGCAAGCAACACCAGCCAATCTCACCCGTTCCTCACGCCAAATTTATGCATGGATGAAGTTTTTGACTTATGAACGCAACCTCCAACTTCATCTTCAAACAATTTATCGAGTCAAGCAAATTGCTGAAAAACTCTGTAAGATATATGCTCAGCCGCTCAATGTCGTTGTTGAGTTAACTCATTTAACGGGGATATATAAATGCAAACGCTCTTTAGTAGAAGCGGCTCTCACACTTAGCGAAGGTTTCATCAATGCTAGTGATGACACTTTGGAAGCACTCGTGAAAGCAGCTTTGTTCGGCAAGTGTCAACAAACGACGCGGCTTATTAGAGATTATGCAGCAAGCGAAGAATATAGCTCTGTATTGATAGAGCTTGATTTAATAACTGAAGTGATTGTAGAGAATGCAAGAGGAAAGTGCTATAACCTGGATGAGTTATTTGACAAAGTCAATCGTGAATATTTCGCTTGTTCTTTAGTCAAACCGCGTCTCATTTGGAGCCAGATTAACACTTATCGTAAATTCGGTCATTATGAGCCAGCAAGAGACAGGGTAATGATTGGTTTGACTCTTGACGATGCAAAAATTCCCGAGTTTGTGGTTGAGTTTGTCTTGTATCACGAACTCCTGCACAAATTCCACGGCGCTACATGGGTGAATGGCAGAAGAATGGTTCATACACCAGAGTTTCGCCGGGATGAGCGTAAGTTTAAGTTGTACAAAGAAGCCGAGGAATGGCTGAAAAAGTTGGCATCATATTTCATTTAAAACCACAGATGCACAGAGATTAGGGATTTCCAACAAATAAATTATCCAATCTTGTGGGGTGGGCATCCAGCCCGCCCACTTTATAGGACGGGCTAGATGCCCATCCCACAAAAAAAGTTGGATATTTTTTAATTTGGAACGCTGAACACGAGTTATTTATCTGTGTCCATCTGTGTTAATCTGTGGTTTAATTTTGATTAGTTTTGGCTAACTAGCAAAGCCACAGGGAAATGTTTCAGCGCTTCGCCAATCAGTAGAGTGCCATTAGCTTGAACTGGTTGTTCAGTAATCGCCTCTTTCCACGCTGAACCCCCCACTGCTGGTAACTTCAGGCTTGTGTCATCCCAAACTTGTTGTCCCAGGGGATACTCTCCTGGCTGAATTAAATTGGTGAAGAAGCGGGGAGCAATAGTAACAATCGTCTTACTACCATTGCTTCTTGCAAAGGCAAGGATATGTTCTTTAAACTTGCCGCTCAGCTCTAGAGGTAAGTAGCTGCCTTTCTCAAAAACTTCTAGAGACTCTCTTCTCGCTTTTAAAGCTTGGGTAGTTAGGAACAGCTTGATTCTGGCATCTTCTTTATTCGCCAGTAATTCATCTATCAACTTGAGAATATCTGTCTTGGCTTGCTCCTTAATTGCTTTGAGATAGGATTGCCGAGTTTCATAGTCAACCGGACGGCGATTATCAGGATCAACCAAACTGAAATCCCACAGTTCAGTTCCTTGATAAAAGTCTGGGATTCCAGGAGAGGCAACTTTCAGCAAAGCTTGAGACAAAGAGTTGAAAATGCCATAGTAAGCAACCCGTTTCTGAAAAGGCACAAATTCTTTTAAGAAAGGATTGTCTTGCGAAGGTTCCAGAACAGCTGAGACAAAATCAATGAAGGCATTTTCATAAGTGCTATTTTGCCGCAGCCAAGCAGTGTAAACTTTCGCTTCTCTAATCGCTTTGAGCAAATAATCTTTTACGCGCTCAACACAGCTTGCATACTCATGTTCAAAAAACGGATAAGCCCCAACAAGCGTTTGGTAGAAAAGATATTCATCGTTCCTGTCTGGCATAGTTAAACGCTTGACGGTCTTTTTATGAGAACGATTGATTTCACTCCAGGTGCGGACTTGTTTTTGCCATTCCTCAGGAATCTCCGAGAGAACATTTAGCCTTGCCCTGATATCTTCACCCCGCTTAGTATCATGAGTTGAGCTAGCACTCATTGCCAGAGGCCAACTGTCTTGCCGTTTTTGATTGAACTCATGGAACTCTGAAGCGCTAATGCCAAAGCGACCAGGTTCGCTCCCAACTTCGTTTAAGGCAATGAAGCGGTTATAGACGTATAAAGCGGTGTCTTCAACCCCTTTCGCCATCAATGGTCCGGTGTACTGTTGCAATCTCATGACAAAGTACAGCCACTGGTCTTTCTCTGCTTGAGTCAGAGAATCATCGTATTCCAGCAACAGCAATTTCTCGATAAAGTTCAATTCATTTTGCAACAGCGGGGTGTTGGCTTTGGCTGCTTCAATCACTTCCTGCGTATAGAGGCGATCGCTTTCGGATATACCCTCTTGAGTGATATAAGTTCGGTAAATAGGAAAGCGAGTGAGAACTTCTGCCAGCGCTCGCTTCAAACCATTGATTGTAAAGTCATTGCCATAGCGATACTTACCCGATATCTTCTTTAAGAGAAAAGCCAGGTTATCAATATCACCTGCTAAATTTCTATCTATGATCAGGTGCTTTTTCTCTGGGACAATTTCCTCAAAAGTTGTTCTACTTCCTGTAAAATCCCAGTAGATTTGAGTAAACCTGTCTTCATTGTCAGTTTTACAGAAAATTCCATTGAGATAATTTAAGTAATCATAGCCAGAAGTACCTTGAACTGGCCAGTTACTTGGTAAGTCTTCTCCAGGCTGCAAAATCTTTTCAACAGTAATGTAGGTATCCCCTGTTTTTTCTTTCAGCCTCTCTAAATACTGAGTTGGGTCATACAGACCATCAATATGGTCTATTCGCAGGCCAGTAAACTTACCTTCATCCACTAGCTTACAAATCAGATCATGCGTATTATTAAATACCTTTAATTCTTCTATCTTGACTGATATCAACTCATTGACGGTAAAAAATCTTCTATAATTCATCTCTTCAGCCCCTACTTTCCAATAAGAGAGGCGAAAGAACTGTTCAGTAAGCAGACTATCTAAAAGATTAAAACTTTCTGGCTTTCCTGGTTCACCGTTAAAAAGTTGTAAATTCTCATCAATAAATGTTCTTACATCATCATTATCCGTATAAAGCTCCCAAAGAAGCCCTTTAACAAAAGCTGCTTGGTCTTGTCTTTGCTGAGCTGTAGCCTCCGAAGGAATATTTTTTACCATGTAAAGGATACCAAGCAATCTCACAAAGATTGGATGCTTCCTACCTAAATTTTTGGCTAATTTGCCTAAATTTTGAGTCAAAAATTTGGCATAAGATTCTAGTTTGAGAGGCAACTTTAAATTATAATAATTAACATTCAGCCCACTCTCATCATACTTCAATTGAATTTCACCATTCTCCAAAGAATCTCCGTAAAAGTTGCCTAGCAATGGAGCCAAAATCGGTTCATGACTACTAGCAAAAGGAGAATTCCAGGCGATATCAAAGTAGTCAACATAATTTGAATCAGGACCATTTTCCAGGACATCCATTAGATACTTATTTTCGCTGTCATAAGCCATATGGTTGGGGACAATATCCTGCAACCAACCGATGCTGCGCTGTTGTAAATCCTGGACTAAGGCTTCAAAAGCTTCCTGGGTTCCTAATTCTGGATTTAACACAGTGGGATCAACAATATCGTATCCGTGGGTACTTCCTGCTCTTGCTTTAAAGATGGGAGAAGCATAAAGGTCAGAAATTCCAAGTTCCGCTAGATAGTTTGTAATTGCTTTTGCTGCATCAAAGCCAAAAGCAGAATTGAACTGAATTCGATAAGTTGCAATTGGAATTCTCATATCAGTTTCCACTAATTATTTATCATTTATTATTTATTCAGTTTTCAAGTATCAGCGAACAAGGATAATTGTTCGCTGATTACTGTTTACAGATTACTGTCCACTGCTTTCGTAAAGTGCGAAACTTTGAGAACGCAGGGTTAATTCTTGTGCATTGCTCATTTTTTCTGGTAAAAGAGAACCAGAACCTTGCCACTTTTCATCCGCAGAATCTAAAATTTTCCGACCGTCGTTAACCGGAAAAGTAGGGGTAAAAGTGGTATCGCTTTGGTTGAAGTTCATCAGGCAAAGTATCTGCTTATCTTCACTCCATCTACGCCACCAAACAATTTTTTCAGCTTCAAGAAAGCCTACTTCCATATTTTGGCGCTCTTGTTTCACTAAAGCTGGAATGGTATTACGCAATTGGATGAGGTGTTGATACAACGACCAGAGAGCTTGGTGTTTTCCTTCTTTGCGTTTTTCCCAATTCAATTTGCTCTTGAGAAAGGTTTCCGTAGATTCGGGATCGGGTGGTTCTCCTTGAGCATGAAATGCAGCAAATTCTTGTTTCCGCCCTTGCCTAACTGCTCTAATTAAATCGGGATCAGAGTGGCTAACAAAGTAGATAAAAGGTGCGTCTTCCCCATACTCTTCACCCATAAATAAAAGAGGAATATATGGAGAGAGTAACAGAGCACCAGCGGCTAGTTTCTGGGCTTCAAAGGATACGAGGTGCGATAACCGCTCACCCAGCATTCTATTACCGACTTGGTCATGATTCTGGGTGCAGATGACAAACTGATTGAAAGGGCGATCGCCTGCTGAGTTCCCGTGAAAGCGTTGGCGATGGGGTGAATACTTCCAGTCATACACAAACGTGTCCTGGTAAGCCTTTGCTAGGTGTTCGCACTTGCCAAAATCTGAGTAATACCCAGTCTGTTCCTCAGTGAGCAACGCGTGCAAGGCATGATGGAAGTCATCACTCCACTGCGCGTCAATTCCGTATCCCCCTGACTCTACAGGACGAACCACTCGGGGATCATTTAAATCACTTTCTGCAATCAGATAAAGTTTTCGCCCCTGTTGCTGCCCAAGATCTGCAACATTTTCTGCCAGTTCTTCTAAAAAATGTTTAGCGCCTAAATCGTAGATTGCGTGAACGGCATCTAGACGTAGCCCATCAATATGATAATCCCGCAGCCAGTACAAAGCATTTTGAATAAAAAAGTTACGTACATTATCGCTTTGGGCATCATCAAAATTCATGGCACTGCCCCAAGGAGTGCGATAAGTCTCCGTAAAATAGGGACCAAAGTGGCTCATGTAATTGCCTTCTGGACCAAAGTGGTTATAAACCACATCCAGAATTACCGCAATTCCTTGTTGGTGACACGCATCAACCAGACGCTTCAACCCTTCGGGACCACCATAAGAGCTTTGCACTGCAAACGGATAAACGCCATCATAACCCCAGTTGCGATCGCCTGGAAATTGAGCCACTGGCATGATTTCTATCGCGTTTACCCCTAGCTCTTGTAAATCCTTAAGTCGGGAAATAATTGCCTCAAAAGTTCCTTCCGGGGTGAAAGTCCCAACGTGCAATTCGTAAATAATCATGCTTTCTAAAGGGATGCCAGACCAACTGCTGTCATTCCAAGTAAAGCTGTGATCAATCACCTGTGAAGGACCATGTACATCCAAAGGTTGCAAGTTTGAGGCTGGATCGGGTCTCGATTCACCATTATTTAATTGGTAGAAGTACTGTGTTCCTGGTTGAATGTCATCAGTGGTAAGGTGCCAGTAGCCCCCTTCCTGCTGCTCCATGGGGACTATGCGTTCTTGGGGTGAGACTATTTTTACCGTAGCTGCTTCTGCATTCGGTGCCCAAACCCTAAATTCACAACGACCGTCACCTAAATAATGAGCGCCAATTCTCATACGAAGTCCTGAGTCCTGAATTGAAGAATTCTGAGTGAGGGAGATCAGGAAAACGAGGAAGAATAATAGTTGTTCTGTTCCTTCCTCATTTTCCTAGTCTCTTGCGTTTATCCAAACCGACGTAGTACTACCATTGAGCGAGCGACAACTGGCACTGCTTGAGTCCCTGTGTAACGTCTTTCCTCTGTAACGAAGCGAGGCTCCTTTGTGTCAATCACAACAGCCCATTCTTTATGCTGCATTCCCTCTGGTAAGGAAAACTCTATCGTGTCATAGTGAGCGTTAAAGAATAGGAGAAAACTATCATCACTGATGCGCTCGCCCTTAGGACCAACACTAGGAAGTTGGTTGCCATCCAAGAAAACTGCAACCGACTTAGCATAACCAACGTCCCACTGTTCCTCAGTCATGTCAGAACCATCAGGGTTGAACCAAGCAATATCACTGATACCTTTTCCGTAAATGGGTCTGCCTTGAAACCACTTGCGCCGCCGAAATACTGGATGCTGTTTTCGGAAGTAGATCAGCTCGCGGGCAAAATTTACCAGATCCTCATTTCCCTGTGGCAACTCCCAATCGAACCAGGAGATTTCATTGTCTTGACAATAAGCATTGTTGTTGCCCTTTTGAGTCCGCCCAATTTCATCTCCCCCTACCAACATCGGGATACCTTGGGACAGCATCAAAGTTGCTAAGAAGTTCCGTCGGAGGCGTTCCCGTAATTCCAACACTTCTGGATCATCCGTTTCACCTTCAGCTCCACAATTCCAAGAGCGGTTGTGGCTTTCCCCATCCCGGTTGTCTTCTCCGTTAGCTTCGTTGTGTTTCTCGTTGTAGCTGACAAGGTCGTTCAGGGTAAAGCCATCGTGTGCTGTGATGAAGTTAACACTCGCATTAGGTCGCCGTCCGTTCAACGCATACAGGTCAGGGCTACCCGTGAAACAGTAAGCAAATTGTCCCAAGCTCTCATCAATACCACGCCAGAAGTCCCGCACGGTATCGCGATACCTACCATTCCACTCGGACCACAGAACTGGGAATTGACCCACTTGATAACCACCAGTTCCCAGATCCCAAGGTTCGGCAATCAGCTTTACACCAGCCAGCACAGGGTCTTGGTGAATAATGTCAAAGAAAGCTGCCAGACTATTCACTTCATATAGCTCTCGCGCTAAAGCCGAGGCTAAGTCGAAGCGGAACCCATCTACGTGCATCTCCAACACCCAATACCGCAAGCTATCCATGATTAACTTTAGAACTTGCGGTTGGCGCACGTATAGAGAATTACCGCAACCTGTATAATCCATGTAGTAACGCTGGTCATTCTCTACCAGACGGTAATAAATGGCATTATCGATGCCTCGCAGCGTGAGTGTAGGACCTAAATGGTTGCCTTCTCCCGTATGGTTGTAGACCACATCCAGAATGACCTCAATTCCCGCACGATGCAGTGCTTTGACCATCTCTTTGAACTCAGTAACCTGTTCTCCCACTCTTCCAGACGAACTGTAGCCGGAGTAGGGAGCAAAATAGTTGACCGAGTCATAGCCCCAATAATTCTTTAACCCTTTGCTAACAAGATGTCCCGGATGGGACAAAAAGTGATGCACGGGCATAAGTTCAACTGCTGTGATCCCAAGCCTTTGGAGATGCTCAATTGCTGCGGGATGTCCAAGTCCAGCATAAGTACCCCTTAGTTTTTCCGGCATATCTGGATGCAGCTTGGTAAAGCCCTTAACGTGAGTTTCATAAATCACAGTTTCGTGCCAAGGGGTTCGCAGCAGATCGTCACCCTCCCAATCAAAGGACTGATCGATCACAACAGACTTTGGCATCAAATGGGCGCTATCTAGTTCTGAGAAAGATAAATCCTCTTCAGGAGACTCCCAAGAGTAGCCAAAAAGTTCTGGGCCATTGCCAATATCGCCATCAATCGCCTTCGTATATGGGTCAATCAGCAGTTTGTTGGGGTTGAAGCGATGACCCTCGCTTGGTGCATAAGGACCATGCACTCTATACCCATACCGTTGTCCTGGTCCTACTCCTGGCAGATAACCGTGCCAAACGAAGTTGCTTACTTCAGTCAGGGCGATGCGTGTTTCATTATCTTCTTTATCAAATAAACAAAGCTCGACACCTGTTGCGTTTTCCGAAAACAAAGCGAAGTTTGTACCTTTACCATCCCAGGTTGCCCCTAAGGGATAAACGTTACCGGGCCAGAGCGCTACGAACATAGATAAATCTCGAATAAAACTTTAGTTGTACAAAAAACTTTGAAGCGCAGCTTCTGCTCATTATTTGCTACAAACAATTCATTTTGAGTCTACCTTTAGGAGGATGTTCTGAGATGAAACTAGGTAGAAATCTCCATTGTCTAGATATACGTCTTTGGAAATAAAGAGCTTTGTTGTAGCATAACATTAGAACTCAGCGGACTAAATTCTTATTTGCCCCAATTAGTAAAAAAGGCGACAGTCCCAACACTTTATGATTGCAGTTGCAAACCATTCCAAAATTCTGAAACGCCTAGAGATTAAGTACAAAAGCGTACTTTGGGTCTTGTGATTTGCATAACTAACGAGAACAGCACAAATCTCACAGATGACAACAACGGGGAACTCTGAAACAGCAGATTTAGCAATGATCCCCATGTGCAAATGTCTGCATACACTTGACATAGGCGATTACTAACAATCGTGCGATTTCGCAAAGTGCAGTGTCTTTTGAGCGATGGCGCTTTTCTCCTGCTGAGTCCTCCGGACACGTTACCGTATGCCTGCGGCACGCTTTGCGCTTACGCAATAGGCAAAGTCCCGCCAAGGGCGATTGCGCGGAGCGCATGCCTTACGGCGATCGCATAGATCAATCAATTCGGGTACTAATTACGATAATGCTTGAAAGACTTACTTGCTCGAGGTTGTCTGTTTGTAAGCAGGAAGGAAGTAAATTTTGAAATGCCTGGAAACATTTGATTTTTAAAAAAATAAATTAAGTAATTAGCATGCTTTCTTACAGTAACTTGAGCTTAGTATTCCTTTCTCAGCCCTAAGAAAGAAGAATTCGCTCTACCATTGAATGGTTGTTTTTTACAAAAAAAATGTGTTTTTAATCACAAAACGTTTGAATACTATCTTTCACTACTTAAACTCTATTTATTTAGCTCTAGGCTGAAGTAGTATTTACTACATAAATATAATAAGATATCTCTGGGTTGACAGGTATAAATTAAAACTTTATTCCCGTCTTGGAATTCTAAGATATTAATTATTCATAACTCATAAAAAATTAAGTTATGGATGGAAGTAAAACGCTGTTCCTAAAACAGTATAAGTAATCAGTAACAAAACGCCTTCTAACCAATTAGAACGACCATCGTTGCTAATTGAATTTGTAATCAACACAGCCATAGCAACGGCTACAAGTTCAAAAGGATTAAAGCTTAAATTCATTGGTTGACCCAATACCCAACCAACCAAAACTAAAATAGGAGCTACAAACAAGGCAATTTGTAAACTAGATCCTATAGCTACAGCAACGGCCAAGTCCATCTTATTTTTGGTGGCGAACGTGATACAAGTTATATATTCTACGAATCCGCCAAAAAGAGGAATAAGAATTACACCTGTAAATAGGCTAGTCAAACCCAGGGTAGAAATAGCTTGATCCAAACTCTCAACAAGAATATCAGAGACAAATACAAGCCCTAAAGTGCAAGTTAGTAAAACAGCAACTTGTAACCCTAAATTAACTTTATGGGGATTCGATTCATTAGTCGGATCATCAGCATCTCCAAGAAAATCTGTAGGTGTAGAAGTTCTCATTGAGAACAATAGCATGAGACTGTAGAAAATAAGTAATAATATTGATGCAGCGTAGGAAAAATAATTTAAAGTAGAGGACGGCAAACCATCAGAAGTAAATTGGATGGCAGCAGGTGTGAACAAAACAATTACCGCTAATGTTAAAGAAGAACCATTAAGACGAGCTACAGCAGGTTGAAAGCTTTGTTCACTAAAGCGCAACCCGCCAAAAAGAATAGCAAGACCTAATGCTAAGAGCAAATTAGCAATTATTGAGCCTGTTAAGCTAGCTTTTACCACATCAACTAAACCAGCACGCAAAGCAACAATTGAGATAATCATCTCAGTAGCATTGCCAAAAGTAGCATTGAGTAGACCTCCTAAAGATGGACCAATAACAGTTGCAATTTCTTCAGTAGAATTAGCTATCAACGCTGCCAAAGGAATAATTGCTAGACCAGAAGTAACAAAAATGATTAAAGGATTCAGATGCAGTGATTGTGCAATAATTGAAATGGGGACAAAAACCAGCATCGACAATAGAATTATATTTTTCTTTTTCATAATTACAACTTTATACTTTGTTATGAAATTGCGGTTTGAGTTCAAGCACGTAACTTCTTAAAGTCAAGAATTTAACCGCTGGTAAATCCTTTGATTTGCAAAAAAAAAATTTATGTCATGCAAAGCTAAGCACTAGTATGCTCGACATCTCTAGCCAGTCTTAGAGTTGTTACATATCCTACTGTTTCTGGATTGTCTGTTTTTCTGAGCTACTATGATTCTTCATGAAATTGCTGCTTAAATTGCTGATCATTACTTGAGAGGCAAGGCAACCAGAAATTTCTCTAGCGCTAAAACACCTTGGTTATCCACAAATACTTGGTCAGCGTTGACACAAGCAAGATATAACGCTGTTTGTGGTAATACATCTATCTATAGTTACGAAAATTCTAAAAACTCTTGATGTCACCCTAGCGGTATACCATACAGATTTTGATTGACGGGTTTTGTGTTCGCGTTTTTCGCTCTTAGACGTAGTAAGCTACGTCTTTACATACCCGTCATAGCAGCAGATGTGGCGTACTACTACTAGCGAAGCTCCTTGCACCAGGTAGAGAATGCTAATCATAATTGCTTAAGGGTAAACTCGTTGAGTGTAGATGCTTGGTTATTGATGATGATCGCAATATGCGATCGCCCTTGCCAGAACTTTGCCCATCGCATAAGCGCAAAGCATACCGCTGCGCATAGCGTGTCCTTAAGCCTGGCGATCCCGCAGGTTTAAGGCTCAGTGGGAGAAAAGCGCCATCGCCCAAACAGCGGTTCTTAGACTGCATCGTCTTTATTAATAGCCCAGATGCTACGCGCTAAGAGTGTCTGTTTGCAAGACTGACGGCGCTGTAGTTCCGCAGCGATCGCATAAGATAAGAACGGAATTTTACCCTGGTTGATTTGAGTCGTTAAGACAACTATTGAACGATTCAATCGCTGAACAACCCAATCTCTAACTACGTTTAACGGTTAAACAAAGCAAAGCTCGAAGACACGCGGAACCTTAGAAAACAAAACAGGGGAAGCAAAAAGCTGAGTTCAAAATTTTGAGCTATGATAGGACAGTTGCCGCAAAGCG